>NZ_JBSRVX010000023.1:0-67929 GCF_055134745.1 Actibacterium sp. | reverse complement strand
GGATGATCTTGTTGCTGTCGCGCAGGTTCTTGGCGTTGGAGGTGAGCAGTTCATTGGTCAGGTCATTGGCGTCGCGCACGGCGCGGGCGGCTTCGGCGCTGCGCTGGATCGTGACGGCCTGCGCCAGCTGCGTTTCCCACAGGGGCACGGTGTTCACCAGGGTCGAGTTGATCTTGGTGACCAGCGACTTGTCGTTTTCCTGCACCAGCCGGATCGAGGGCAGCGATTGCATCGTCACCTGCCGTGTTAGTTTCAGATCATGCACGCGGCGTTCCAGATCGTCGCGGGCGGCGCGCAGGTCGCGCAATTCCTGGGCCTTGATGACCTGATCCTTTTCCGGGGTCGCGGCCAGTTCGGCCTCTTTGGCCGGAATGGTGGCTGTGTCCAGCTCTTTCAGCTTTTCTTCGCCCGCCGCGATATAAAGGGCCAGTTCGTCATAGAAATCGAGCGTCTTTGCATAAAGCTTGTCCAACGACTTGATGTCTTTGAGCAGCGCATGCTCGTGGTTCAGAAGGTTGTCGGTGATCTTGTCGATCTGGCCCTGAACCGTTTCATAGCGCGCCACGAATTTGGCAAAGGGCGCGGTGCGGCCCAGCAGTTTTTCCCACCAGCTGCGTTCGCGTCGCACATCCAGCTCGGAAATGGAAAACCCGCGAATGGTGGTCACGATGTTACGCAGGCTGTCGCCGGCTGGGCCGACATCCTTGTTGCGCACATCGGCCAGCATCGCCTGGCTGATCTGTTGCAATTCGGCCTGCGCGCCCGATCCGAACCCGATGATCGAATTGGTGTCGCCCATGTCGATTTCGTCCATGCGGCGCCGGATCTCCGTCGCCACCGGCGCAGGGGCAGCGGCCAGGGGCACGACCTCGCCTGCCGGTTCGGGCAGGATCACGGCGGTTACCTGTTCGACCTCGGCCAGGGCCTGGGCGGCTTTTTCGCGGGTTGTGTCAGACATGGTCACTCTCTCCTGTTACTCGGTCGTGGCTTGCGGGCGCAGGCCTTCACGCTGCAATCGCTCGCGCAGCACTTCGATTTCAACGTCCAGATCGGATTTGTCATCCAGCAGCAGCGCCTGCGTGCGGGCGGTGAAATTCTGTTCCAGATCGCTGAGCAGCGCCAGATAGTCGGTGCGGGCCTGCGCATTGCGGCTGCGGGCATAGATGTCGGCAAACTTGATCGTCGCATCGCGTGCGCCCAACAGATAAACGCCCAGATATTTGCGCGCCGCGCTCAGATCACGGGGGTCATTTTCCACGGTGCGAAACATGTCGCGCGCGGTGGCCTGAAAGGCATCGACGCGGGTTTCCAGCGCCCGGTCGCCCGCGCGCAGGATCGCGTCCTTCATGTCCTTGAGATATTTCTCGGCCTCGTCCACAACACGGGCAACGCGGTCTTGCTGAAAGGTATCCACACCTTCCATCCCCTTGTTGCGCATCGGGTCCAACCCAAAGGCAAAGGCGTGCAAGACCGTGCCCAGAACCCCGAAAATGATCGGATTCAGCAACCCGGCCCCCGGTGCGAACCCCGCCAGGAACAACCCCGCCCCCGTCAGGACCGATCCGAACATCTTGCGCGGAATGGCCGGACGGCGGGCTATGCGCCGCGCCATCCAGACATCTTCCGCCTTCAGCCCGTCGCGCGTCAGCCAGGCGGCCAGCATCAGTGCCCCGAAGGCCACCAGTTTCAGGGCAAGCCCGGCCGGATCGGATGTAAAGGCCGCCACCAACAGCGGGAACGGCGCCAGGAACAACAGGTTGACCCGGCCCCGCGCCCGGGCGGGCGTCTTGTTGTGAAAGGGCGGCTTGGCGCCACTGGCACCGGCATTGCCCGGGCTGAAAGGTCCGCCGAAACGCTGCGCCATCACGCGCCCCCCGTGGCCGAAACATAAAGGATCAGCGCCACGAGAACCGCGAATGCCAGTTTCTGAAGGCCAGTATCAGACATGGTTGCCCCTTCGCCCGCCGCGCTGTCTTATATAAGCCATGAAACGGTTGCGTGAAAGCCCGCGAAGATCAGACATTTGGCCCCTGTTGCGCGCGCCGCTCGGCCTTCAGCTTGCGGGCATAGCCCGACTGGATGAATTCGACCGCGAACAGCACCACCACGGCGAAATAGAAGGTCGTCTTAGACATCGGGATCAACGGATAGCCCGCAATACGCAATTGCAGCGTATCGTCATGCATTGCATGCGCGGCGGCAGGCCCCGCTTCGCCCAACAGCACCACGCCGACGATAAGCAGGATGAACAGGCCCAGAACCTCGTACATCCGGTTTTTCTGCAAGAAGGTCGTGACACCATCTGCCAGCAACACCATCGCCAGCCCCGACAGGGCAATCGCCGTGGCCAGAACCGGAAAGACATCGGTGATCGCCAGGGCCGACAGCACGGAATCAAAGCTGAAGATCAGGTTCATCAGTACGATCAGCGCCACCACCTGCGCGGCAGATCTGCCGCGCTTGCCCTCGACATCATGGTTCAGGTCTTCGACGGCCAGCATATGCGAAATCTCTTTCACGGCCGTATAGATGATGAACACGCCACCCAGAATGAACACCAGCGTGGCAAAATTCACGCCGCCCTCCAGAACCCCGACCCAGTTCAGCACGAAGAACGGTTCAGACAGGGCATCGATCAGCCGGATCATCACGAACAGCAGGATCACCCGCAGCGCCACGGCAATGATGATGCCCCAAAACCGGACCGCACGCTGATGCGCCACCGGCGCGCGCTGGGATTCGATGCTGATATAAAGAAGGTTATCGAACCCCAGAACCGCCTGCAGAAAACACAGCATCAGCAGGTTTCCCAGGTTTTCGATCGTCAATAGGTCGGCCATCCGTCACGCTCCACTGTCACCATTCGCAGTCAAGAACGCACAGACGGCTGTTCGGTTCAAGGATTTCGCGGCCCGGTTTTTCCCCGTGGACGGCGCTGGACTTTTGCCTTCTGCACCGTTGTGGGCTGAAATTCCTTGTCCAGCCCCAACTGATCGCGCAACACGCGGCCCTTGATTTCCTCGACCATGCCCTCTTTCAACTCGCCCAGCCGGAAGGGTCCGTAAGACACCCGGATCAGCCGGTTCACGACCAGCCCGACCGCCTCCATGGCGCGGCGGATCTCACGGTTGCGGCCCTCGCGGATTCCAATGGTCAGCCAGGCATTGGCGCCTTGCTGGCGGTCGATCGTCACCTCCATCGGCTGAAAGCGCTCGCCCTCGATGACAATGCCCCGGCGCAAGGGCTCCAGCATTGCGTCTTCGGGCGCGCCCTTGACGCGCACCCGGTATTTTCGCAGCCAGCCGGTCGAGGGCAGCTCCAGCCGCCGCTTGATGGCGCCGTCATTGGTCAGCAGCAACAGACCTTCGGAATTGATGTCCAGCCGCCCCACCGACATCACGCGCGGCATGTCTTCGGGGAAGGCGTCGAACACGGTCCGGCGGCCCTTTTCGTCACGTGCGGTCGTCACCAGCCCTGCGGGCTTGTGATACAGCCACAAGCGCGGCTCTTCGGCCTCGGCCAGGGCCTTGCCATCCACGACAATCTTGTCGGCAGGCGTGACGTTCAGCGCCGGGCTGTCGATCTTCTTGCCGTTGACGCTGACGCGCCCGGCCTCGATCATGCGCTCGGCCTCGCGGCGCGAGGCGATGCCGGCGCGGGCCAGAACCTTGGCGATGCGGTCGCCGGGGGAAGGGGTGCTGTTGCTCATGTTGCCCCCTTTACGCGCTTGGCGTGCAAAGCGAAAGCGCCTTGCGCATCCTGCCCCCGGCAGGGCATGAAACGGGGCATGAGCCCCTTCGCCAGCCATATGAATGCCGCCCTGGCCCAGGCCCGCGCCGCCGCCTTGCGCGGCGAGGTGCCGGTGGGCGCCGTGGTCGTGGCCCCCGACGGGCGCGTGGTGGCCCAGGCGGGCAATCGCACCCGCGAATTGTCCGACCCCACCGCCCATGCCGAAATACTGGCCCTGCGCGCCGCCTGTGCCGCCGCCGGATCGGAACGGCTGCCGGGGTACCTGCTCTATGTCACGCTGGAACCCTGCCCGATGTGCGCGGCGGCCATCAGCCAGGCGCGCATCGCGCGGCTCTATTACGGTGCCGCCGATCCCAAATCCGGTGGCGTGGCACAGGGGCCGCGAATATTCGACCATCCGCAATGTCACCATGCGCCACAGGTCTATGACGGGATCAACGCGCGCGAAGCCGGGCAGATCTTGTCGGACTTCTTCGCCACCCGGCGCTGATGTAATCCGATCGCGGCCCGTTCCGGGCCATTTCTTTCCCCTCGTATCGTTCCGATGCCAGGCGCGCGTCGCGCGAGAGTATTTTTGCCAAGAAGATAGGGCCATCTTCTTGGTTCAAATACTCATCCCCCAAGCCGCCGCAGGCGGCGAGACAAGAAAAATGGCGCGGCACGCGCCGCAACCGGGCTACAAGATGATCGGGTCCAGAACCTGCGGCTCGATCACATCCACCCCCGGCAGGCTGTCCTTCAGCACCGCCGCCGATTGTTCCAGCAGCGGGAAAGTGCGATAATGACAGGGGATCACCGTCTTGAAATCAAAGAAGGTTTTGGCGGCATAGGCGGCGCGGCGCATATCCATCGTGAAATGCCCGCCGGCGCAAAGGATCCCGATCTCGGGCGTATGCAGATCGTTGAACACCTTCATGTCGGCCATGACATCGGTATCGCCCGTGACATAGATCGTGCGGCCCTGATGGGCGATCATGAACCCAGCCTCGGAGCCGGTATAGATCGGCTCCTTCTGCCCGCTGATCGACGAGGAATGCACCGCATGCACCATGGTCACGCGCACATCGCCCAGCGTTACGGTTCCGCCCTTGTTGAACCCGACGGTCTTGACGCCCTCGGTTTCGGCCCACCAGTTCATCAGGTCATATATGCCCACGACCGGCACGCCCAGTTCGCGGGCCAGTTCCAGCGTGTCGCCAGTATGATCGCCATGGCCGTGGGTAATCAGAATATGGGTGGCCCCGCTTACCGCCTCGGCGCGGCGGGCGGCGGGGAACATCGGGTTGCCTGTCATCCAGGGATCGACCAGCAGGATCTGGTCGCCGATCTCGATGCGAAAGCCGGAATGGCCAAGCCAGGTGATTTTCATCATACTCTCCCTATCTGTTCGGAGCCGAGTGTAGCAAAAGCGGGGCGCGTGTCACATGGATTGGTCGTCGCAGGTGGACGGGTATTGCGAAAGGCTGGGCCCGGCCTTCTGGGCCGAACCGGTGAACGCGGTCACCAATGCGGCTTTCGTGCTGGTGGCGCTGGCGCTGTGGCCACGCGCGCGCGGGCAGGGGCTGGCGCCCGCGCTGGTCGGGATGCTGGCGGTGATCGGGGTGGGATCGTTCCTGTTCCACACCTTCGCGACCAATTGGGCGTCGCTGGCGGATGTCCTGCCAATCCTGGGGTTCATCCTGCTTTACCTCTTTGCCGCCAACCGCGATTTCTGGCGGCTGCGGCCTTGGCCTGCGCTGGGGCTGACGGCGCTGTTTATTCCCTACGCCGCCGCGTTGGTGCCGCTGTTCGCGCGGGTGCCGGGGCTGGGGTCATCAGCCGCCTATGCGCCGGTGCCGCTGCTGATCGCCATCTATGCCGTGGGGTTGCGTCATCGGGCGCCGCGAACGGCGCGGGGGCTGGCCATCGGGGCGGGGTTGCTGGTGGTATCGCTGGCCTTTCGCACCATCGACGGGCCGGTTTGCGGCAGTTTCCCGCTGGGCACGCATTTTGCCTGGCACATGTTGAACGCGACAATGCTGGGCTGGATGATCCTGGTCTATCTGCGCCACCGCGCGGGTCAGACCTGAGAAAACACAATCGTTTTACGCCCGTTGGCCAGAACCCGGCGTTGCAGGTGCAGGCGCACGGCGCGGGCCAGAACCCGGCTTTCGATATCGCGGCCCACGGCAACGTAGTCCTCGGCCGTCAGCGCATGGCTGACGCGTTCGGTTTCCTGTTCGATGATCGGGCCTTCGTCCAGATCGGCGGTGACGTAATGGGCGGTTGCCCCGATCAGCTTGACGCCGCGTTCATGCGCCTGATGATAGGGTTTGGCCCCCTTGAAGGACGGCAGGAAGGAATGGTGGATATTGATGATCCGCCCCGCCAAGGCGCGGCTCAGGTCATCCGACAGCACCTGCATATAGCGCGCCAGCACCACCAGTTCGGCCCCGGTTTCGTCCACCAGCGCCAGAAGGCGCGCCTCTTGCGCGGCTTTGGTGGCCTTGGTCACGGGCCAGTGGTGAAACGGGATGCCTTCGGCGGCGGCCAGCGGGCGGGCGTCGTCATGGTTCGATACGATGGCGACCACCTCGGCGGTCAGCCAGCCGACATGGATCTGATAGAGAAGATGGCGCAGCGTGTGGTCGAATTTTGAGACCATCAGGATGATGCGCGGGCGGCGGCCCGCATCGACGATCTGCGCATCCATGCGATATCGTTCGACGACCGGGGCCAGTGCGGATTGCAGCGCCGCGACCGTGCTGTCGGCGGCAAAGGCGACGCGCATGAAGAACGTGTTGCTTTCAGGGTCGCGATACTGGTTGCTTTCCAGGATGTTCCCGCCGAATGCGGCAATCGCGCCCGATACGGCGGCGACGATGCCGCTGGTATCGGCGCAGGTCAGGGTCAGGATAAAGCTGTGATCGGTCATCTGGGTCACGATTGTCAGGTTTTGGCCACGTCTAAGCAGCCCGTCCCGCGATTGCCAGCCCTTTCGGCGACGCGCGTCTTGCAGGTCTGCGGCAGCGGGGCTAAACCCAAGCCCGACCTCTTGTACGGAGAAGACCATGTCGATCGACATAGATACTGCCCGCCGTGTGGCCCATCTGGCCCGCATTGCCGTGGCCGAGAAGGATCTGCCCGCGCTGGCAGGCGCAATGTCGAACATCCTGACCTTCATGGAGCAGTTGAACGAGGTAGATGTCGACGGGGTGGAACCGATGACATCTGTCACGCCGATGCGTCTGAAACGCCGCGCCGATGTGGTGAGCGATGGCGATATGCAGAAACAGATCCTGTCGAACGCGCCCGATGCGCGCGAAGGGTTCTTTGCCGTGCCGAAGGTGGTGGAATAATGTCCGAGCTGTCGAAACTGACCATCGCCGCCGCCCGCGATGCCCTGCGCAAGGGCGATGTGACCTCGGTTGAGATCACGCAAAGCTGTCTGGCGAATATCGAGGCGGCGGATGCGCTGAACGCCTTTGTCCACAAGACGCCCGAGATCGCGCTGGAACAGGCCCGCGCCGCCGATGCGCGGATTGCGGCGGGCGATGCGCCCGCGATGTGCGGCATTCCGCTGGGGATCAAGGATCTGTTCTGCACGCGCGGCGTGCCCAGTCAGGCCGCCAGCCGCATTCTGCAAGGGTTCCGCCCGGAATACGAATCCACCATCACCGCACAGCTTTGGGATGCGGGCGCGGTGATGCTGGGCAAGCTGAACATGGACGAATTCGCCATGGGGTCCAGCAATGAAACCAGCGCCTATGGCAATGCGGTCAACCCCTGGCGGCGCGGCAATGATGATACCGCGCTGACGCCGGGCGGATCGTCGGGCGGCTCTGCCGCCGCTGTCGCCGCCGATCTGTGCCTGGCCGCCACCGGCACCGATACCGGCGGCTCGATCCGCCAGCCCGCGGCATTCGTGGGCATTACCGGGTTGAAACCCACCTATGGCCGCTGTTCGCGCTGGGGCGTGGTGGCCTTTGCCAGTTCGCTCGATCAGGCCGGGCCGATGACCAAGACCGTGCGCGATGCCGCGATCATGTTGCAGGCGATGGCCGGGCATGATCCCAAGGACAGCACCAGCGCCGATCTGCCGCTGCCCGATTTCGAGGCCGCGCTGACCGGCGATATTCGCGGCAGGAAAATCGGCATCCCGCGCGAATACCGCATGGACGGCATGCCGGATGAGATTGAGGCGCTGTGGGCGGACGGCACCGCGATGCTGCGCGATGCGGGGGCCGAGATCGTGGATATCAGCCTGCCCCATACCAAATACGCGCTGCCCGCCTATTACGTGATCGCGCCGGCCGAGGCGTCGAGCAACCTCGCGCGCTATGACGGGGTGCGCTATGGCCACCGCGCGAAACTGGCGCAGGGCGACGGCATCACCCAGATGTATGAAAAGACCCGTGCCGAAGGCTTCGGGGCCGAGGTGCAGCGCCGCGTCATGCTGGGCACCTATGTGCTGTCGGCGGGCTTCTATGACGCCTATTACAATCGCGCCCGCAAGGTGCGCACGCTGATCAAGCGCGATTTTGAAACCGTCTTTGCCGACGGGATCGACGCGATCCTGACACCCGCCACGCCCTCGGCGGCCTTTGGTCTGGGCGAAATGGCCGATGCCGATCCGGTGAAAATGTATCTCAACGATGTCTTCACCGTCACGGTCAATCTGGCCGGTCTGCCCGGCATCGCGGTGCCGACGGGCATCGACCGTCAGGGGCTGCCGCTGGGGCTGCAACTGATCGGGCGGCCCTGGGCCGAGGATGAGTTGTTGAACACGGCCTATGCGCTGGAAAACGCCGCAGGTTTCGTTTCCAAGCCGCAAAAATGGTGGTAAGACGCGCAATATTCATTTCGGGGCAGGGCATATGATACGGTTTGGTCTTTCGGCGCTGGCGGTTCTGGCTGTGGCGGCATGCACACCTGCAATGCCGGATTCCGGTGTCGGGTTCGGCGGCAATACAACCCTTGATCCGGTGCGCGCCGAACCGCTGGCGCCCGTCGCCGCGACACCCGCGACCACTGCACAGGCGGGCAGCGCGGCGATTTCCGACGAGCAGGATTTCAACGCCGTCGCCTCGCGCGAAACCATTGAAAGTGACCGCGAGCGGCTGGAACAGAACCGCGCGCAATACACAGTCATTGCGCCTACGGCATTGCCCAGCCGCAATGGAAACGAGCCCAATATCGTGGCCTATGCGTTGTCGACCACCAATCAGGTCGGTCAACCCGTGTACAAGCGGTTCTCGCTGTCGGGTGCCGCGGGAGCAGAGCGCAATTGCGCGAAATACGCCGCCCACGATCTGGCGCAAATCGCCTTTCTGGAAGCGGGCGGTCCACAACGGGACCGGCTGGGGCTGGACCCCGATGGCGATGGCTTCGCCTGTGGCTGGAACCCCGCCCCGTTCCGTCTGGCCGCGAAGTCCTGACGATATGCCCGCGCTGACCCACCCGTCGCCCAATTTCGGCGATCGGCGGGATGGTATGCGGCCCGATCTGATCGTGATCCACTATACGGCGATGCCCGACATGCTGTCGGCATTGGCACGTCTGTGCGACCCGTCAGCCGAGGTTTCGGCGCATTACCTGATCGGTGCCGACGGGCGGCTTTGCACATTGGTGGACGAAGCCAACCGGGCCTGGCATGCCGGGGCCGGGGTCTGGGGGGGCTGCGCGGATATCAATTCGCGTTCGATCGGGGTTGAACTGGCCAATGACGGCACCAGCCCCTTTGCCGCCGCCCAGATGAACACCCTGGAGAAATTGCTGGCGGACATCATGGCGCGTCACCACATCGCGCCCGAACGGGTGATCGCCCATTCCGACATGGCGCCGGGGCGCAAATCTGATCCCGGACCGCGTTTCGACTGGCGCAGGCTGGCATTGGGCGGTCTGTCTGTTTGGCCGCGCCTGGGTCCGGGCGCAGGGCGGGGTCGGCCTGACGAAGCCGCATTTTTCACGGCGGCGGGCCGTTTCGGCTATGATGTCGCGGCAGGCAGGGAACTGATCCTGTCGGCTTTCCGGCTGCGGTTCCGTCCCAATCACGCGGGGCCGCCGGATGGCACCGATCTGGCCATGATCCAGAATCTGGCCGAACGCTTCCCCGTTGACCGCGGCGTGGCAAGCGCCTAGATGCATCTGGCGCGGATGGCCGGATGGCCGCGGGGGGCGCAAGCCCCGCGAGGAAAGTCCGGACTCCATGAAGCAAGGGTGCCGGGTAACGCCCGGCCGGGGAAACCCGAGGGAAAGCGCCACAGAGAACAGTCTGCCGCGCATGCGCGGTGATGGTGAAACGGTGGGGTAAGAGCCCACCGCGGGACGGGCAACCGGACCGGCACGGCAAGCCCCACCCGGAGCAATGCCGAATAGGGACTTCGCGCGGGCTTGCCCGCAGGGACGCTTTAGCCCAGAGGTCCGGGTTGGCAGCTAAAGCGCGCCGGTAACGGCGGGCATAGAGGAATGGTCATCCAAGGGGGCAACCCCTGGACAGAATCCGGCTTACAGGCCATCCGCGCAAATTATGGCCACCTGGGTTTCAGCAACTGCACAGGGTCGGCATTCCCTGATATGATAGGCGCAGGCGTCAGGCGCGCCGCTGTGCATCAAAAAGGTGGGATCATGAGTTTCGTCAAGACATTGGCCACGCTGGCAGCAGGCTTTGCCGTGGCACGGGGTGTCGATAAATATCGGCAGTTGGGCGGCATGCCCGGGGTGCAGGATGCGATGAAGTCGAACCCGGCGCTGGCGGGCATGACCGATCAACTGGACGGGTTGATGCAGAAAATGGGTGTGCCGGGGGGCGCTGGCGCGTTGAAGGGCATGATGGACCGATTCGGGTCGATGACCGGGCAGGCGGGCGAGGCCGCCACCGCCGGTCTGGGCGGTCTGATGGCCGCGCTTGGCGGATCGGCCGCCGCCGGGGCCACCCAGGCGGGCCAGATGATGGATGCGATGACCGGCAGCGCCCTGCCCAGCGCCGCGATGGAAGAGAATGCCAAGCTGATGATCCGCGCGATGATCCAGTCGGCCAAGGCCGATGGCGATATCGACGTGGACGAACGCGCGCGGATCATGGACCTGCTGGGCGATGACGTCACACCCGAGGCCCGCGCCTTTGTCGAGGCCCAGATGGCCGCCCCGCTGGACCCGGTCGCGCTGGCCGCCGATACATCCGAGCAGATGAAGGCACAGGTCTATGCCACATCGGTGATGGCGGTGAAGGTCGATAAACCCGCCGAGGCGCTTTATCTGGAGCAACTCGCCAAAGCCCTGGGCCTGGGCGAGGCGGTGCGCGCCCAGATCCATGCCGCGATGGGGCAGCGGACACCCGGCACGGCCTGATTGCAGCGATTTGCGCGCTTGGCGCTTGACACCCGGCCCTGCATGGGTAAAACGCGGGCTTCTAGGATTTTCACGGGTGGCCAAGGCCGCCTGCACGACGGAGTGAACCCATGGCGAAGCCGACTACAATCAAGATCCGCCTGAACTCGACCGCGGGAACGGGGCACTTTTACGTGACCAAGAAGAACGCCCGCACGATGACCGAGAAGATGGCCGTGAACAAATACGACCCGGTCGTGCGCAAGCATGTCGAATACAAGGAAGGCAAGATCAAGTAAGATCGCCTTTGCCGGTTATGAACAGGGCCGCGCCGTTGCGCGGCCTTTTTCGTTGCAGGCGAGGGGCCGGCCCCTCGCGCTCCCCGGAGTATTTTTCCAAGGTGATAATGCAAAAGGCCGGCCCTGAGGCCGGCCTGACGTTTTTTGGTTTTCCAGGCGGGATCAGTCGCGATTGCCCATGAACTGCAGCAGGAACATGAACAGGTTGATGAAGTCGAGATAGAGGTTCAACGCCCCCATGATCGCCGATTTCGCCAGCCATTCGCTATCCATCGCCTGTGCATGGGCGATGTAATCGGTCTTGATCCGCTGGGTGTCATAGGCTGTCAGCCCCGCAAAGATCAGCACGCCGATGATCGAGATGGCGAACATGACAGCGGGTGAGCCGAGGAAGATGTTGATCACCGAGGCCACCAGCAGCCCGACCACACCCATGATCAGGAAAGATCCCCAGCCGGAAATGTCTTTCTTGGTGGTATAACCCCACAGCGACAGCGCCGCGAAGGCGATGGCCGTTACCAGAAAGGTTTGAGCGATCGACATGCCGGTGAAGGCAATGAAGATCCACGACAGCGAAAGACCCATCGCAGCAGCATAGGCATAGAAGAACAGCTGCGCGCCTGCCGCAGACAGCCGGTTGATCGCCGCGCCAAAGCCGAACACCATGGCCAGCGGCAGAAACATTGCAATCCAGCCCAGGATCGTCATCTTGCCCGTGGTAACATCACGGAAAATCGACAAGAGCGCCTCATTGGACCCGACCGCCCAAGCGACCAGTGCCGTCATCAGCAGTCCAACGGACATGGTGCCGTAGACCTTGTTCATGTGGGCGCGAAGCCCGGCATCAATCTGCGCGGTCCGGGTGCCAGTTGCCTGACCCGCGCGGATCGTGTTGAAGTCTGCCATCGAGAACCTCCAGTTCATTCGGTGTGCGGCCCAAAATCTGGGACGCTGACTGGGGTGAATATCGTGGCTTTGGCCGTGTATTTCAAGGGTTTCCGGTTCGGGCTTTTTTAGCCCGTCCCGCCGCTGCGTTCAGCGCCCGCCGCGGCGGGGCAGATCCCAGAACGCGCGGCGAGATTCGGCCTGGGCCTGGGCGCGGGTCAGGCCGATATCATCCAGCTGTGCGTCGCTCAGGCAGGACAGTGCCCGGCGCTGCCGCGCAACGGCAGCCATGTGGCGGATAACCTGCACAAGCGGCAGGGGTGACGGGCGCAGGGCGCGCCGGGCGCCGGGCATTGCGAAGAACTGTGGCATGTTAAATACTCATTATCTGTGAAGTGTCGGTGGCGTCGTATCATCGTGCTTGATGTATTTGCGCGATTATGAGACATTCTTCAAACGAATGATTGTCATAGTTGGCATAAGGATTTGTGATATGTCGCGGAATCTGGATATGACCTCCCTTCGGTCTTTCGTGGCGGTTGCGGATGCCGGAGGGGTCACGCGGGCGGCGGGTTTTCTGAATTTGACCCAATCGGCCGTATCCATGCAGTTGAAACGGCTGGAAGATCTGCTGGGTCTGGAATTGATGGACCGCAGCGCGCGCCGGATCGGGCTGACAGCGGCAGGCGAGCAGTTTCTGGGTTATGCAAGGCGCATGCTGCATCTGAATGACGAGGTATTCGCCCGCCTGACCGCCCAGGAATATGAGGGCGAAATCAGCCTGGGCGTGCCGCATGACATTGTCTATCCGGCGATTCCCCAGGTGCTGCAACGATTCAGCGTTGAATATCCGCGCATGAAGGTTCAGCTTTCGTCATCCTATACGCGCCGCCTGAAGGAGCAATTCGCACGCGGCGAGATCGACATCATCCTGACCACCGAAGACGAGCCTGACATCGGTGGCAAGACGCTGCTGTCGATGCCGCTGATCTGGGTCGGGGCGCCGGACGGTCATGCCTGGAAGATGCGCCCGCTGCGACTGGCATTCGAGAACAACTGCATTTTCCGCAGCACGGTGCAATCGGCGCTGGACCGTGCCGATATTCCCTGGGAAATGGCGGTGGAAAGCAATTCGACCCGCACGATCGAGGCCAGCGTCAGCGCCGATCTGGCCGTGCATACCGTGCTGGAGGGCTGCCAGCCCCCCTATCTGGAGCGAATCCAGCATGGAGGGGCCTTGCCCGATCTGCCGTCAAAACAGATCAACATCTATGTATCCGATGTGAATGGCGGGGTCGTTGTGCAGGCGCTGGCCGATCTGATTCGCCAAGCCTATTGCATGTCCTGACCCAGGGTCACGACCACCTTGCCGGTTGATTTTCGGGCGCGCAGAAATTCCAGCGCCTCGTTGGCCTCTTCCAGCGGGAAGGTGCGGCTGACATGCGGCTTCAGCTTGCCTTGTTCATACCAGTCGAACAGCTTGGTCAGGCTGTCGGTCAGAACCTGTGGCTTGAACGACAGATAGCCCCCCCAGTAAAAACCCATCACTGATATGTTCTTGACCAGCAGATGATTGGCGGGGATCTGCGGGATATCACCCCCGGCAAACCCGATGATCAGAAGCCGCCCTTCTGGATTGGTCGCACGCATGGCGGCGCGAAAGGTGTCGCCGCCCACGGGGTCATAAACTACATCGGCGCCACCCAGCGCCTTGACGGCATCGCGCAGGTCTTCGGTTTCGCTGTTGATCAGGTGATCGGCCCCGGCCGCGCGGGCAATGGCAAGCTTGTCGCTGCCGCGGGCGCTGGCGATCACGCGCGCGCCCATCAGCTTGCCAATTTCCACGGCCGTCAGCCCGACACCGCCCGCCGCCCCGGTCACCAGCAGGGTTTCGCCGGGCTGCAATCTGGCCACATGGTCCAGCGCCACATGGCTGGTGCCATAGGCGGTTGGAAAGGCGGCGGCATCTACAAATGACATGGATCGGGGCATCGGCGTGCAGCGGCTGGCGGCAAAGGTTGCATATTCGGCCAAGCCGCCAGAACCGGAAAAGGCCGACACGCGCTGGCCCAGCCAGGATGGGTCGGCCTCTGGGCCCACCGCCTCGACAGTGCCCGCGGCCTCGATTCCCAGCGTGAAGGGGGGGGCGGATTTTTCCTGATACTTGCCTTCAATGCGCAGCAGATCGGCAAAATTCAGCCCACATGCGGCAACTCGAACCAAAAGTTGATCGCCTTTTGGTTGAATCATGGCACACTCTGTCAGGCGGGGTTGGATTCCGATCGTTTCAACCTGAAAGGCGCGCATGTGTTAACCTCCGATAGCGTGATGTATTTTCGTAGCGTCATTCGGTTTGCGTGACCAGAGGGTCGTGTTTTGAACATATTGGACATATCCGCATTTTCAAAATGCGTCGCAAAATGCAAAACACGCATAGCGAGAGGGGGTAGAGCCCTTCATAAGGTAATGTCGCGTGGCGCCGTGACCGGGTTTCGAGGTGAATGCAGATGGCTGACAAAAATTAAATCAAATAAAAACAATGTGTTGGCTTAAATTTGTTCGGCAATTGCCGACGAGGAGGGGATTTGGCACGATATTTGCTTATAGTAATGTGTAAATTAGGAGTATGATTATGAAACATCCCGTAGACGTTCATGTCGGCAAGCGCGTGCGCCATCGGCGCTGGGTGACAGGTATGACACAGCAGCAACTGGCAGAGCGCGTCGGGATCAAGTTCCAGCAAATCCAGAAATATGAAACCGGCATGAATCGCATCAGCGCCTCGCGGTTATGGGATATCGCGGATGTGCTGCAGGTGCCCGTGAGCTTCTTTTTCGAAGGTCTGAACCCCAGCACCCAGGACACTGCCGATCAGGGCGAGGTTCCGACCGATATTCTGGCCGACAAAGAGGCGCTGGAACTGGTGCGGTCATATTACGCCATCCCAGAAAATCAGCGCCGACGCCTGTTCGATCTGGCGCGCGTGCTGTCCGACGTGGTCTGACATCGTCTTGACCCCCCGCCAACAGGGGGATAGCCCGGAATCAGACAGGGCAGGGCGCACAGGATGCAGGACGGCGAACAGGTAGAGATGATTGCATTGGCCAATATGCTGGCCGATGTGGCGCGTGTTGAAACACTGGCGCATTTCCGAAGACCATCGCTGGAAACCCGGAACAAGCTGGCCGCAGGGTTTGATCCTGTCACCATCGCGGATCAGGCCTGTGAACGGGCAATGCGCGAACTGTTGGCCCGTCAGCGGCCACAAGATTCCATCCTTGGCGAAGAAATGGGCCCCACCACCGGCACCAGTGGCCTGACATGGGTGCTGGACCCGATCGACGGCACGCGCGGTTACATGTCGGGCACGCCGACATGGGGGGTGTTGATTGCGCTGTCGGATGATCAGGGTCCGTGCCTGGGTGTGATCGACCAGCCCTATATCGGCGAACGCTTCATCGGCGGAATGGGGCAGGCCCAGCTGGACGGCCCGCACGGAATTAGGCCGCTGCAGACATTGCCGCCCCGGCCACTGGATCAGGCAATTCTGTATACGACCTATCCCAGGATCGGCACAGCCGAAGAATGTGCGGCTTTCGATGCGCTGTCGGCGCAGGTGCGGCTGACACGATTCGGGATGGATTGCTATGCTTACGGGTTGCTGGCGCTGGGTCAGATCGACCTCGTGGTCGAGGCCGGGCTGCAACCCTATGACATTCACGCGCCAATCGCGGTGATACAGGCCGCTGGCGGCATCGTGACCGACTGGCAGGGCGGGCCGGCGCATCAGGGCGGGCGGGTTCTGGCGGCGGCCAATGCTGACATTCACGCCGCTGCGCTGGCAGTGCTGTCACAGGCCGTGCCGGGATGACCCATATCCTGATCCGCGGTGCCCAGACGATCCTGACCATGGATGATGACGGCCACGAATTGCAGGGCGCAGATCTGCGGATACGCGGCGGGCAGATCGTCGAAATTGGCGCGGGCCTTGAGCCGGGCGATGCGCAGATTATCAGCGCGGCGGGCTGTGTCGTCACGCCGGGGCTGGTCAACACCCATCATCACCTGTTTCAGACCCTGACCCGTGCCGTACCCGGCGCACAGGATGCGCTGCTGTTTGGGTGGTTGCGGGCGCTTTATCCGATCTGGGCGCGCTTTGGCCCCGAGGAAATCCATACCTCTGCGCTGACCGGTCTGGCCGAACTGGCGCTGTCGGGCTGTTCGCTGACATCGGATCATCTGTATCTGTATCCCAATGGCGCGCGGCTGGATGATACCATCGCGGCGGCCGCCGAAATCGGGCTGCGGTTCCATCCCACCCGCGGCGCGATGAGCATTGGCCAAAGTGCCGGCGGGTTGCCCCCCGACGCCCTGTTGGAACGCGAGACCGATATCCTGGCCGACAGTATTCGCGTCATCGACGCCTTCCACGACCCCGCGCCAGGGTCGATGCTGCGTATCGGTCTGGCACCCTGTTCGCCCTTTACCGTCAGCCGCGATCTGATGCGCGAAGCCGCAGGTCTGGCGCGCGACAAGGGCGTGATGCTGCACACCCATCTGGCCGAAAACGCCGAAGACATCGCCTATAGCCTGGAACGGTTCGGGTGCCGCCCCGGCCAATATGCCGAAGATCTGGGCTGGACCGGCCCCGATGTCTGGCATGCCCATTGTGTTCAGTTGAATAGTTCGGAAATTGATCTTTTTGCCCGGTCCCGCACCGGGGTTGCCCATTGCCCATGTTCGAATTGTCGCCTTGGGTCTGGCATTGCGCCAGTGCGCGCGATGCGTGATGCGGGGGTGAATATCGGGCTGGGGGTGGATGGATCGGCCTCTAACGACATGGGCAACCTGATGGCAGAGGCCCGCATGGCGATGCTGTTGCAACGCGTGGCCAGCGGCGCCGATGCCATGAACGCGCGAGAGGCCCTGTGGATCGCCACGCGTGGCGGCGCGCAGGTTCTGGGGCGTGACGATTGCGGGCAACTGGCCCCCGGCAAACGCGCCGATGTGGCGGTCTGGGATGTGTCTGGCGTGGCGTCGGCGGGCAGCTGGGACAAGGCCGCGCTGGTACTGGCCGGGCCATCACAGGTGCGCGATCTGTTCGTCGAAGGCCGCGCGGTGGTGCAGGGCGGGCAGGTGGTGACGATTGACCTGCCCTGCGTGCTGGATCACCAGAACCGGCTGGCGCGCAAACTGGCCGAGGGGCTGTGACGATGATACGTGCGCTGGTGAGCGCAACATTGATGGCGGCCATGGCCAGCTGCACCGCCGCCCCGCCACCGCCCGCCGCCACGAGTGCCGCCCGACAGGGTGATTTTGACAGCCTGCTGAACGCTGCCCGTCAGGCAAATGGGCTGCCCGCGATAACCCCGGATCGCAGGCTGGCCGCCGCCGCCCGCGCCCATGCACAGGACATGTCGGCGCGGCGCTATTTTTCGCATCAAGGCGCCGATGGCAGCACTTTGCCCGACCGCGTACACCGGCAGGGATACGGGTTTTGCACCGCCGCCGAAAACATCGCCCAGGGCCAGCGCGACGAGGCCGCGGTGATGCAGGGCTGGATGCAATCCCCGGGCCACCGGCGCAACATGCTGAACCCGGCACACCGGCAATACGGGCTGGCGCGCGCGCCGGGGGATTACTGGGTTTTGGTGCTGGGCAGTTCGGGCTGCTGAACGTCCAACGCCCGCCCGCCGATCCAGACCGCCCGCACCGCGCGATCATCGCCCATCATGATGGTGGGAAACAGCGCCTGCCAGATATCCTCGGCCCGTTCGGCGCGCTGGGCGATCGCGGGGGTCGCGGCCAGGTTCAGCACCACCAGATCGGCCTCCATCCCCACCGCCAGATTGCCGATCCGGTGATCCAGCCGCAGCGCCCGCGCGGCCCCCTGCGTGGCCAGCCAGATCAGTTCGGCCGGATGCAGTGCCCGCCCGCGCAGCTGTGCCACCTCATAGGCGGCGGCCATGGTGCGCAGCATCGAAAACGATGACCCGCCCCCGGTATCGGTCGCCAGCCCGATCCGGTGGCCATCCGCCATCAGCCCGCCCATATCGAACAACCCCGATCCGATGAACGTGTTCGATGTGGGGCAATGGATCAGGCTGGCGTCAACCTCGCGCAGGCGCGCCTTTTCGCGCGGTTCCAGATGGATCGCATGGCCAAACAGCGCGCCGGGGCCCAGCAGCCCGAACCGTTCATAAGTGTCCAGATAATCCCGCGCGTCGGGAAACAGCGATTTGACCCAGGCGATTTCATCCAGTTGCTCGCTCAGATGCGTTTGCATCAGGCAATCGGGATGTTCGGCCCACAGCGCCCCCATCGCCGCAAGCTGATCCGGCGTGGATGTCGGCGAAAAACGCGGCGTGACAACATAGGACAGCCGGTCAACCCCGTGCCACCGGCCCAACAATGCCTTGCTGTCGTCATAGCCCGACTGCGCGCTGTCGCGCAGCCCGTCGGGTGCGTTGCGGTCCATACAGGTTTTTCCGGCCAGCACCCGCATGCCGCGCGCCTGCGCGGCAGCAAAAAACGCATCAACGCTGGCAGGATGAATTGTGCAATATGAACAAACGCTTGTCGTGCCATTTGAAACAACAAGATCAAGATAACGCCCGGCGATTTCGGCGGCATAGCCCGCATCGGCGAAGCGCATTTCTTCGGGAAAGGTATAGCTGTTCAACCAGTCGATCAGCCGCTTGCCCCAGCTGGCGATGATCGCAGTCTGCGGATAATGGGCATGGGCATCGACAAAGCCCGCCAAGATCAGATCATCGCCGTAATCGGTGATGCCCGCCGCCGGATGGGCGGCGCGCAGGTCCTCTGCCCCGCCCATGGCGCGGATGACACCGCCCTGCACCAGAACCGCCCCCCGCCGGACATGCCGCGCGGCCTGCGGGCCTTGTGCAAAAGGATCACCCTCAAAGGCCAGCGTCTGGCCCAGCAAAAGCTGTGCGTCTGTCATGCGCGCTCTCCGTTCGCGACCAGCCTAGGCCGGGCCGCCGGCCGCGTAAATGCTGCATCTTGCCCTGTTTCTTTGCGCCCTCATTCGCTATGGTCCGCGCAAATCACAAGGGGACAGCGCATGGCCGAGGACATCGCCACCGAGATCGATCCCGAAGACGATGATTACGTGCTGAACAGCCGATTCGTGTCTTCGGTTCGTCTGGCTGTTGCCGCGGGCGATGCGACGCGCCTGGCCGATCTGCTGGAACCGCTGCACGCCGCCGATATCGCCGACCTTCTGGAACAGGTTGATGGCGGCCTGCGCCGCGAGATCCTGCTGCTGGGGGCGGGGATCATAGATGGCGAAGTCCTGTCCGAACTGGATGAAAGCATCCGCGAAGAGGTGATCGAGTTCCTGCCCCGCCAGGTGCTGGAAGACGCGGTGCGTGACCTCGATTCAGACGATGTCGTCGATCTGGTCGAGGATATGGAAGAGCCGCAACAGACGGCCATTCTTGACGCGCTGGAAGATTCCGACCGGGCGGCGGTCGAACAGGCACTCAGCTATCCCGAATATTCCGCCGGTCGTCTGATGCAGCGCGAAGTCGTGGCCGCGCCCGAACACTGGAATGTTGGCAATGCCATCGACTTCCTGCGGTCGAACACGGCCGATCTGCCGGATCAGTTCTATCATATCATCGTCGTCGATCCCCGGATGAAACCCGTGGGCTATGTGACCCTGGGCAAGCTGCTGTCGGCCCGGCGGGCCGTGCCGCTGAGCGATCTGTTCGAAGACAGCTTTCGCACCATCCCAGTGACCCAGCCCGAGGCCGAGGTCGCCTATGCCTTCAACCAGTATCACCTGATCTCGGCGCCTGTGGTTGATGATGACGGCCGCCTGGCCGGGATCATCACCATTGACGACGCCATGGCGGTGCTGGATGAAGAACACGAGGAAGACATCCTGCGCCTGGCCGGCGTGGGCGAAGGCAGCCTGTCGGACCGGGTGCTGGAAACGACCAAGCAGCGCCTGCCATGGCTGTTCGTGAACCTGGTCACGGCCATTCTCGCCTCGATGGTCATTTCCGAATTCGAGGCCACCATCTCCCAGTTGGTCGCGCTGGCGGTGTTGATGCCCATCGTCGCCTCGATGGGCGGCAATGCGGGCACCCAAAGCCTGACCGTGGCGGTGCGCGCCATCGCCACCAAGGATCTTACAGCCTCGAACGTCTGGCGGGTTGTCCGGCGCGAGGCGCTGGTGGGCGTGGTCAACGGCGCGATCTTCGCGGTGCTGATGGGAACGGTCGGGGTGATCTGGTTCGGCCTGCCCATGCTGGGGGCGGTGATCGCGGCGGCGATGGTGATCAACCTGCTGGTGGCCGGCCTGGCCGGTATCCTGATCCCGGTCACGCTGGAACGCTTCGGGATAGATCCGGCGCTGGCCTCGGGGGCCTTCGTGACAACCGTCACGGATGTGGTCGGCTTTTTCGCCTTTCTCGGGCTGGCTACCCTCATTCTGATATGACCGATCTGGCCGCGCGCAAATCCGCCGCCCGCCGTGCCGCCAGCGCCCGCCGCGACCGGTTGCGCGACCCGGCGGCCGAGCTGGCTGCCAACGCCGCCCTAGCCGATATCCTGCAGGCCCATGCCGGCCAGGTCATCGCGGCCTATCTTCCGATCCGGTCCGAAATCAGCCCCTTGCCCGCACTGCAAACCATGCAGCATAGCGCCACACTGGTCATGCCCGTTGTGGCAGGCCCCGGCCAGCCGCTTGTCTTTCGCGCCTGGCAGCCCGGGGCGATGTTGCAGGCCGGCGGCCTGGGCCTGCGTGAACCGGCGACGGGCGCCATACTGCAGCCCCAGGTGGTCATCGTGCCCTTGCTGGCATTTGATGGATCCGGTCACCGTCTGGGTTATGGCGGCGGCTATTATGATCGCACATTGCAGGCCCTGCGCGCCGCCGGGGCGGTCGTGGCGATCGGGCTGGCCTATGCCGGCCAGCGTGTCGGCGATATTCCACATGAGGCGACGGATCAGCCGCTGGACCTGATCGTGACCGAAGACGGAATTTTCCAGCCCGCGCCGGAGTGATCCGCGCAGGGCCCCGCCCGCCCCGCCCGGGGCAGATGATGCACGCGCTTCGCGCGGGGGTATTTGGACCAAGGATAAAGAGGCAGGCTTATTCTTGGCGAAATACCCTCGGGGGGGCGGCGCCAATGGCGCCCGGGGGGCAGACAGCCCCCCGTTCTGCCATCCAAGCGGGCGGTGTGCGGCAAGGCCCTTGCCCCGGCACGCATAGCGGCCTACCCATGCGGGCATGAAGATACTTTTCCTTGGCGATGTCGTCGGCCGCGCGGGTCGGGCGGCGGTGATGGACAGGCTGCCGCGGCTTCGGGCAGACTGGAAGCTCGATTTCGTGGTGGTGAATGGCGAGAATGCAAGTTCTGGCGCGGGTCTGACGGCGGCACATGCCAAAGACCTGCTGTCGGCGGGTGCCGACTGCTTGACGCTGGGCGATCATGCCTTTGATCAAAAGGACATGCTGGCCTTCATCGAACAGGAGCCGCGCATCATTCGCCCGCTGAATTTCGCCAAAGGGGCGCCGGGGCGGGGGCATCGGCTGTTCACGGCCACCGGCGGGCGCAAGGTTCTGGTGGTTCAGGCATTGGGACAGGTTTTCATGTCGCGCCCCTATGACGATCCGTTTTCGGCGGTCGATCCGGTGCTGAAGGCGCATCCGCTGGGCGGGCAGGCGCAGGCGGTTCTGGTCGATATGCATTGCGAGGCCACATCCGAAAAAATGGCGATGGGCCATTGGTGCGACGGGCGCGCCAGTGTCGTGGTCGGCACCCATACCCATGTGCCCACTGGCGATGCCCAGATCTTGCCAGGCGGCACGGCCTTTCAGGCCGATGCCGGAATGTGCGGCGATTATAATTCGGTCATAGGCATGGACAAGGCCGAGCCATTGCGCCGCTTTGTCACCGGTATGAGCAAGGGGCGTTTTACCCCCGCCCTGGGCGAGGCAACCTTGTCTGGTCTCTATGTCGAGACTGACGACCGCACCGGCAAGGCGCTGCGCGTCCGCATGATCCGCGATGGCGGGCGGCTGGAGCAATCGCATCCATGATCGCGGCGCGATACACAGCAGCCTTGTGCTGGATGGGCGGGACGCTAAAGTTGCCGCCTGACGCAACGGCAGGCTGAACCTATATGATCGCGCTTTCCCTTTCGCCCATGATGACAGCCCTTGTGGCATTGTCGATCGTCGCGGTGATGTTCGTTCTGTTCATCCGTGAAACCTATCCCGCCGAGGTGACGGCGATGGCCGGGGCGGCGGTGATGCTGGTCTTGGGCATTCTGCCCTATGAAAAGGCACTGTCGGTCCTGTCGAACCCTGCCCCCTGGACGATTGCCGCGATGTTTCTGCTGATGGGGGCCCTGGTGCGCACCGGCGCGCTGGACTGGTTCACGCAGATCGCCGAGCGCAATGTCCAAAGCAAACCGCGTGTCGCCGTGGCGGCAATGATGGCCTTTGTCATCGCGGCCTCGGCCCTGGTGGCCAATACGCCGGTGGTGGTGGTGATGATTCCGGTTTTCGTGCAACTGGCGCGGACCATGAACAAATCGGCGTCGAAATTCCTGATTCCGTTGTCTTATGCGGCGATCCTGGGCGGGACGCTGACCCTGATCGGCACCTCGACGAACCTGTTGGTGGACGGGGTGGCGCGGGCGCAGGGGCTGGAGCCCTTCACCATCTTCGAGATCACCCCGCTGGGGCTGATCCTTGTGGCCTGGGGCATGCTGTATCTTTGGCTGGTGGGCGCACGGCTGTTGCCGGACCGGGCCAGCATGGCCAGCCTGTTGTCTTCGAACAAATCCAAGATGAAATTCTTCACCGAGGTCGCGGTGCCCGAGGACAGCACCCTGATCGGCCAGCCCGTGACCGAGATCGACCTGTTCAAGCGCGAAGGCGTGCGTCTGATCGATGTGCTGCGCGGTGATACGTCCTTGCGCCGCGACATGGCCAATGTGGCGATCGAGGCGGGTGACCGCATCGTGCTGCGCACCGAGATGTCGGAACTGCTGGGCCTGCAACAGAACAAAAGCCTGCGCATGGTCGACAAGCTGTCATCGGTGGCCACGACCACGGTCGAGGTTCTGATCACGCCGGGTTGCCGCATGATCGGCCGATCGCTGGGCGAATTGCGGTTGCGCAGGCGGTATGGCGTTTATCCGCTGGCCGCGCATCGCCGCAATCAGAATATCGGGCGGCAGCTGGATGATCTGGTGGTGCGGGTGGGCGACACGCTGTTGCTGGAAGGCGCGCCCGAGGACATTCAGCGTCTGGCGGCCGATATGGACATGGTCGATGTCGCGCAGCCTTCGGCGCGGGCCTATCGGCGCGACAAGGCCCCGGTGGCGATCGCGGCGCTGGCTGGCATCGTCATTCTGGCGGCCTTCGGGGTTGCTCCGATCCTGATGCTGTCGGTCATCGCGGTCGCCGTGGTGCTGGCCACGCGCTGCATTGATGCGGACGAGGCCTTTTCCTTTGTCGAGGGCCGCCTGCTGGGCATGATCTTTGCGATGTTGGCCATCGGCGCGGGCCTGGAACAATCGGGCGCGGTCAAGCTGATCGTCGATGCGGCATCGCCCCTGATGATGAACCTGCCGCCGTTCTTCATCATTTGGGCGATCTTCCTGTTGACCTCGGTGCTGACCGAACTGGTGACCAATAATGCCGTGGCGGTGATCGTGACGCCGATTGCCATCGGCTTGGCGCATGCGCTGGGGGTTGACCCGCGCCCGCTGGTCATTGCGGTGATGGTGGCGGCTTCGGCCAGTTTTTCGACGCCCATCGGGTATCAGACCAATATGCTGGTCTATGGGCCGGGCGGCTATCGCTTTACCGATTTCATGCGAGCGGGAATTCCGCTGAACCTGACCATCGGCCTGTTGGCCGCGGCGGTAATCCCTTGGCTTTGGCCGCTGTGATCCCTAAATTCCCGCAATGGGACGGGGAGTGATATTTCTTGCGCTGCTTCTGGCTGGCTGTGCCGCTGGCCCTTCGGGATTGCCCGAGGCGGTTCTGGTTCAGCGCGACCGGATAACGGTGGCGATGAGTTCGGGCTGGCCCTGCACCGGTTTCCGCCCGGATAACAGCCGCACGGGAGAAAGCTGGGCTGGCACATTGCAGGGCTGTCCTGAATCCTATGGCTATCGCGTGACATTGGCGCCGGGCGTCAAACCTGTGCGGCTGGTTCTGCAACCTGTGCCCGCCGGTATCGCGCTGGCGACGCTGCCCAAGGTGCTGGTCGAAATAATCACGCCGCAGCAGGCGATTTACCGCTTTCGCGAAAACGACGCCGGATAGACCCGGCAAATGGGCCGCCAAAGGCTGCGGGTAATCCTCTAAAGCGGCCAGAACACAAGAATGGCCGGGATCGACACCGCGATCACGATCAGTTCCAGCGGCAGGCCCATGCGCCAGTAATCGCCAAACCGGTATCCGCCGGGCCCCAGGATCAGCGTGTTGTTCTTGTGGCCGATGGGGGTAAGGAAAGCGCAGGATGCCGCCACCGCTACGGCCATCAGAAACGGGTCGGGGTTCACACCCAGGGTTTGCGCCATCTGGATGCCCACCGGGGCCGCGACAATGGTGGTGGCGGTGTTGTTCAGCACATCGCTCAGCGTCATGGTCACGACCATCAGCACGGTCAGCACCACCCAGGACGGCAAGCCACCGGTCAGACCCACCAGCGCACCGGCAATCAACTGCGTTCCGCCCGATGTTTCCAGCGCCGCCCCCAGCGGGATCATCGACCCCAGCAAGACCACCACAGGCCATTCGATATGGGTATAAATCTCGGACAAGGGCACGATCCGCGTCAGCACATAGCCCACCACGACCAGCCCCAGTGCCACCGGCAGATAGATCAGCCCCAGACTGGCGGCCAGAACGGCGGCACCAAACAGGCCGATCGCCAGCCAGGTCTTGGTCTGGTCGGTCACGGCCAGCCCGCCCCGATCGGCCAGCGGCAGGCAGCCCAGCCAGTCGATCGTATCGGCGGCGGTTTCCTCGGGCGCCAGCAGCAGCAGGATATCGCCGGGCCGGATCACCGTCTTGCGGACGTGATCGGTAATGGTGGTGCCTTCGCGCGAAATGCCCATCAACACCGTGCGCCGCCGCCAGCTCAGACCGATGCTTTGCGCCGTCTTTCCATTCAGGCGCGACTGTTCGGTGACGACCGCCTCGGTCAGGGTCAGGCCGGCACCCTCGGCGCGCAGCTTTTCCTCGCGCGCTTCATCGGCGAAATCCAGCGACAGGGCGGCACGAAACTCGTCCAGCGCGCCCGGCGTGGCCTCCAGCACCAGCGCGTCACCAGCGGCCAGCGGCGTATCACGCTGGGTGCCCCAGCGGCGCTGGCCATCGCGCACCAGCCCCAGAATGGCGACATCGGATTTATCGGCCGCACCCTGCAATTCGAACAGGCGTTGGCCGATCAGCTTGCTGTCCTTGGGCACCGTCAGTTCGGCCACATATTGCGCCACCTGTTCGGCGGCGCTGCTTGTGTCGTCCTGTCGGGGGATCAGACGCCAGCCGATCATCGCCACGAAGATCAGCCCGGCAATCGCGGTGATCCCACCCACGGGGGCAAAATCGAACATCGAGAACGGTTCGCCCAATGTATCGGCGCGGATCGTGGCGATGATGATATTGGGCGGCGTGCCGATCAGTGTCGCCATGCCACCCAGAATGGTGGCGAAGGACAACGGCATCAGTGACAGCCCCGGCGCACGGCCCGCCTTGCGCGCGGTCTGGATATCGACCGGCATCAGCAGCGCCAGCGCCGCCACATTGTTCATGAAGGCCGATAACACCCCGCCAATGGCGCCCATCAGGGTGATATGCGCACCCAGGCTGCGCGTGCTGTCTACCAGCGTGCGGGTAATCAGATAGACCGCGCCCGACCGCACCAGCCCCGCCGACACCACCAGAACCAGCGCCACCACCAGCGTGGCCGGATGGCCAAAGCCTGAAAAGGCCTGGTCGACCGGCACCACTTTCAAGACGACCCCGGCCAGCAGCGCCGAGAACGCCACCAGATCATATCGGAAACGGCCCCACAAAAGCAGGGCGAACACAGCAGCGAAAAGGGCGAAAAGGATGATCTGATCGGTTGTCATACCCGACTTCTAGCGCATGCTGAAAGGCAGGTCACGGGGGCAGAATGCGTGATTCATCGTTTCGGCGGCGTCCAGTCGGTCGGCGCGTCCCGCCGGTGCAGCCGCAGCGCCAGCCCGATCGACACCCCGACCCCGATCGCAACCGTCAGATCGACCAGCACGGTCAGCACCAATGTGATGACCAGCAGCACCCTGTCGGCCGGATGCGCCCCCAGATAACCGCGCCATTTATGCGGCTCGCTCATGTTCCAGGCGGTCAAGATCAACAGCGCGGCCATCGCGGGCATCGCCAGATAGCCCGCCAGCGGCGCGGCCAGCATCATCACCGCCAGAATGACCAGCGCATGGATGATCCCCGCCACCGGCGTCTTGCCACCGGCGCGGATATTGGTGGCGGTGCGCGCGATGGCACCGGTCACCGGCAGGCCGCCGAACAGGGAACTCGCGATATTGGCCACGCCCTGGGCGGTAACCTCGGCATTGGGGCGGTGGTGGCCTTCGATCATCCGGTCGGCCACCATCGCCGACAACAGCGATTCCACCCCCGCCAGAAAGGCGATGACGATGGCAGACGGAAAGAGCTCGGTCAGCCGGGCCAGCGTGACGACGGGCAGATGCGGGCGGGGCAAATGATCGGGCAGGGCGCCGAACCGGCTGGCAATCGTGTCAACCGGCAGATGGGCCAAGGCCACCACCGCCGAGGTCACACCGACCGCCACGATCAGGCCCGGCCAGCGCGGAAAGGCGCGGCGCAGGGCGACGATCGTTACCAGCGTCGCCAGCCCGATGCCGATTGCGACCGGGTTCAGCGTCGCGCGGGCGGCCCAAAGCCCGGCCAGCTTGGGCAGGAAGGCTGCCGGCAGCGCCTCGGCGCTCAGCCCCAGGAAATCCTTCAACTGGCTGGTGCCGATGATGACGGCGATGCCGATGGTGAACCCGTTCACCACCGCCTCGGGGACATAGGCGATCAGCGATCCCGCGCGAAACAGCCCGGCCAGCACCAGCAGCAGCCCGGCCATCAGCGTGGCCAGCACCAGCCCGTCATAGCCGTGATGCGCGATCACGCCGTAAACCACGACGATAAAGGCCCCGGTCGGCCCGCCGATCTGCACCCGGCTGCCGCCCAGCGCCGAGACAAGGAACCCCCCGACAATGGCCGTGACCAAACCCTGCGCCGGCGTCGCGCCCGACGCGATGGCGATGGCCAGGCTCAGCGGGATCGCCACCAGCGCGACCGTGATGCCCGCAGCCGTGTCGGCGGCCAGCAGCGGCCAGCTATAGGTTTTCAGCGTGGTCAGGATCTTCGGCTGTCGCATGATGTCCGACATGTTTCCGGCAGATGTAAACCTATGTCACATTTGCCGGGCATTGGCCGCAAGCCTTTTGTCGCAGGGGCTGGTCCGCTGATCGCCACCCTTGCAGCCAAAGCCGCGCCTGTCATATAGAGACGCCAGACCGCAGATCAGTTTCGGGGACGCATATGGCAGGCCATTCCAAATGGGCAAATATCCAGCATCGCAAGGGGCGTCAGGACGCCGTGCGGGCCAAGCTGTTTTCCAAGCTGTCCAAGGAAATCACCGTGGCCGCCAAGATGGGCGACCCTGACCCCGACAAGAACCCGCGCCTGCGTCTGGCGGTGAAAGAGGCCAAGTCGGTATCCGTCCCCAAGGATGTGATCGACCGCGCCATCAAGAAATCCATTGGCGGCGATGCCGAGAATTACGATGAAATCCGCTATGAGGGCTATGGCCCCGGCGGCATCGCCGTGATCGTCGAGGCGATGACCGACAACCGCAACCGCACCGCCTCGAATGTGCGCTCGACCTTTACCAAGAACGGCGGCAATCTGGGCGAAACCGGATCGGTCAGCTTCATGTTCGACCGCAAGGGCCAGATCAGCTATCCCGCATCGGCGGGCGATGCCGATACCGTGATGCTGGCCGCGATCGAGGCCGGCGCCGAGGATGTCGAAAGTGATGAAGACGGCCATGTCATCTGGTGCGCCGATACCGATCTGTCCGAAGTGTCCACAGCGCTTGAAGCCGCGCTGGGCGAAAGCGACAGCGCCAAACTGGTCTGGCGCCCCCAGACCACGACCGAACTGGATCTTGAGGCGGCGCAAAAGCTGATGAAGCTGATCGAAACGCTGGAAGATGACGATGACGTGCAGTCGGTGACGGCGAATTTCGAGGTTTCGGATGCGGTGATGGAACAGCTGTAGCCAGCATGAATTCCATCCATATGCGATAATTGATCAAAACAGGCTTGTTCTTTCGGGCCGCATCGGATCAATTGTTGATATGTCAGATGCTTCATCACCCATGCCGGAACATCGCCCGATCACCGGGATCTATTGGATGGTGCTGGCCGGGATTGTCTTTGTCGGCATGACCGCTTCGGTAAAACATCTGGGGCGCGATCTGCCCTCGCTGGAAATCGCGTTTCTGCGGTTCGCGCTGGGGTTGCTGTTCTTTATCCCGGCCTTGCCCCAACTGATAAAGCTGGATTTCACCCCGCGCCTTGTGCGCCTGTCGCTGCTGCGCGGTGTCGTGAATGCGGCCGCAGTGACCTGCTGGTTCTACGCCATGACCCGGATTCCGCTGTCCGAGGTGACGGCGATGAACTATCTCGGGCCGGTCTATATCACCATCGGTGCCGCCTTCATGTTCGGGGAAAAGCTGGCCATTCGCCGTATTCTGGCCATCGTGGTGGCGATCTGCGGCATGGTGATCATCCTGCGCCCCGGGTTTCGCGAACTGTCATTCGGCCATGTCACGATGCTGGGCTCGACTTTTTTCATGGCATTGTCGTTTCTGGTCGCCAAGCGGCTGACCGAATTCGTCTCGCCTGTGGCGGTGGTGGCCCTGATGTCGCTGGGGGTCACGGTGTTTCTGGCGCCCCTGGTCGTGTTCGTCTGGGTGACGCCCACACTTGAACAGATGGGCTGGCTGTTTCTGGTGGCCGCCTTTGCCACCGCGGGCCATTACACGATGACGCTGGCCTTTCGCGCCGCACCCATGGCGCTGACCCAGCCGATCACCTATCTGCAGCTTCTTTGGGCCACGATCCTGGGCTGGTATGCCTTTGGCGAGGCTGTGGATATATGGGTGATCGTCGGTGGCGCCGTGATCATGGCCGCCGTCAGCTTTATCATCTGGCGCGAGGCGGTAACCAAATCCAGGCCGATCACCCCGCCGTCGAACGCAACCAAGCTTTAGCTCGGTAGAACCGTCTAGCGGCTGCGTCCCGAAGGCGGCCAATCGCTGGGCCCGTCCTTGATCAGCGCATCGGTGGTCTCGACGACATGCGGGATATTCATATGCATCTTCTGCATCAGCGCGATCAGGGTTTCGCGTTCGGTCTGGCTGAATCCGCTCAACAAAACCTCGGCCCGGCGCAGCGCCACCTTCAGCATGGCATTGTAAAGCCCGACGCCCTGCCGGGTAAGGGTCAGTGAAATCCGGCGGCCATTGGGCTGTTCGGCGGCGATATATCCCTTGTCTTTCAGCGTCGCGATGCTGCGGCTGACAGCGGCCTTGTCCATGCCCAGAAACTCGCTCATCTCGGATGCGGTCCCTTCGGTCTTGACCCCCAGATAGGCCACGACACGCCAATCCGAAATGCCCACATTGAACATCTTGCGATAGGCCTTCGAGCCATCAGCCGCAAATTTATTATTGACCCAAACCAGCAGGCTGGGAACATGGTTTTCCAGATCGAGCGGCAGCGGGGCCACATCCGGCAGGTGCTGCGAAGTGCTTTTCGTCGTTTGGTCCACGGTCATCCCGGATATGCTGCGTCTATGTTTGAGCGCGATTGATATTTGGTTCAGCGTTCCGAATCAACCGTGCATGATGGCGCAGGCGGAATTTTGGTTGACGTATCAACGGCTTTCTTGGCACAAAGCCTGCAACGATGCCCGCGCCACAGGGGCTGCCTTGGTATAAGGTGACGTTGGTGCCGGTCAGCGATGCCTGGGATGGAGGACCCGATTTTGACACTGGATACAGACAGCAAGAAACTTCTGGACTGGCGCATGGAGATCAACGCGCCGTTTTTCGAGGATATGGAGCCGACCGCGGCGCGTCAGGCCATGGCCGCGGCCCGCGCTGCGGCCAATGTGACGCCGCCCGAAATCGGATCCGTTCGCGATCTGGCCGTCAGCGGCGATGGCCCCGATATCGGATTGCGTCTGTATCGCCCCCTGGGCGCGGGGGACGGTCCGCTGCCGTTTCTGGTGTTCTTCCACGGCGGCGGCTGGGTGATTGGTGACCTGGACAGCCATGACATTTTGTGCCGTCAACTGGCCAATGGCGCGGGCTGCGCGGTTGTGGCCGTCGATTACCGTCTGGCGCCCGAGCATCGTTTTCCGGCCTGTCTGGAGGATGCCGAGCGCGCAATTCGCTGGATCTTCGCCCATGCGGGCGACCTGGGGCTGGACCCTTCCGCCGCCGCCATCGGCGGGGACAGCGCGGGCGGCAATATCAGCGCGGTCATGACCCATCTGTCGCGCGACGGAAAGCTGCCGACGTTCAAATATCAGGCCCTGTTCTATCCGGTGACCGACCTGACCTTTGCCCGCCGGTCCTATGATGTCAGCGCGCAGGGGCTGCCGGTGACCAGGGCCACCATGGCCTGGTTCCGCGATCACTATCTGAACAACCCGGCGGAACGGGTGGATTGGCGCGCCTCGCCGGTATTTGCGGCCTCGATGAAGGGCCTGCCGCCCGCCTATGTGCTGACCGCCGGATATGACCCGCTCAGCGATGAGGGCGAGGCCTATGCCCGCCGGTTGCGCGATGACGGGGTGCCGGTGACCTATCGCGAATATCCGGGCCAGATTCACGGATTTCTGACAATGGGTGCGGCCCTGCCCACCGCCCATGCCGCCGTGGCCGAAATCGCGGAGGCGCTGAAGGCCGGTCTTGCGGCGTGATACGGCAAATCAGATCACACAGGAATAGAGGCTGAGAATGCAAGAAAAATCACAACCCGTTGCCTTTGTCACCGGCGCGGCCGCGGGCATCGGCTGGGCCACGGCGCAAAAATTTGCCCAGCAAGGCTATCGCGTCGTCGTTGCCGATTTCAACGCATCCGGCGCGCAGTCGCGTGCCGGGGAACTGGGCCCCGATCATCTGGCCGTCGCCTGTGATGTCGCGTCCGAAGCGCAGGTCAAGGCCGCCGTCGCCACCGCGATCGACCGATATGGCCGCATCGACGTTCTGGTGAACAATGCCGGAATGGGCATGGCGCATAAGCCCACGGTCGAACAGACCGTCGAGGAATTCGACAACATCATCGGCGTCCACCTGCGCGGCACCTTCCTGACGACGCGCGAAGTGGTGCCCCACATGATCGCGCAGGGTGGCGGGGCCATCGTCAATCTTGGCTCGATCGCCGGGGTTGTCGGATTGGCCAAGCGCAATTCCTATGGCGCCGCCAAGGCGGGAATCGGTCAGATGACAAAATCCATGGCCTGCGAATTCGCGGCGCACGGGATACGGGTGAACGGCGTGGCCCCCGGCTATGTCGATACCGCGCTGGTCCTGAAACTGGCGCAGGATGGTTTCATCGACCAAAAGAAACTGTGCGCGCGCACGCCGCTGGGGCGGTTTGCCCAGCCCGCTGAAATCGCCGAGGCCATCTATTTCCTGGCCTCACCCGCCGCCAGCTATGTCACCGGGTCAATGCTGAGCGTGGATGGCGGCTGGGCCGCCTTCGGCGATGCCGGGGTCGCGGCCCATGTAGACTGAATGAGAGTGTTGACATGGCGTCAGCATTGGTTGATATATCAACTCTAGCGATCGACCCTGCGCTGCATGCACGGTCTGCAGGGACGATCGCAACGGACAAATGACCAGTTGGAGGAACTGACCATGACAACAGACAGCACGACGCAATACGATGCGATAATCGTCGGGGCGGGTTTTTCGGGGCTTTATGCCTTGCACAAGCTGCGCGAAATGGGCATGACCGCCCGCGTCATCGAAGCCGGCAGCGATATCGGCGGCACCTGGTTCTGGAACCGCTATCCCGGCGCGCGCTGCGATGTGGAAAGCATGCAGTATTCCTATTCCTTCTCGAAGGAAATCCAGGATGAATGGCAATGGACCGAGCTTTACGCCACCCAGCCCGAAATCCTGAAATACATCCATTTCGTGGCCGACAAGCTGAAGCTGCGCGACGGCATTCAGTTGAACAGCCGCGTCGTCGCCGCCAAATTCGACGAAGCCGCCAACACCTGGACCGTGAAGACCGACAAGGGTGACAGTTTCACCGCCCGCTATTGCATCATGGGCACCGGTTGTTTGTCCGTGCCGCTGGATCCCGCCATTCCGGGACTGGATCAGTTCAAGGGTCCGAAATACCGCACCTCTGACTGGCCGCAAGAGGGCGTGGACCTGACCGGCAAGCGGGTTGGCCTGCTGGGCACCGGATCGACCGGCATCCAGATCACCCCCCGACTGGCCGCCAGCGCCAAGGCGCTGCACGTGTTCCAGCGCACACCGAACTATTCGATCCCGGCCCATAACCGGCCGCTGGATGAAACCTATGTCCGTATCTGGCGCGAAAACTATGAAGAGCGGCGCAAGCAGGCCCGCAAGGCGCGCAACAATACCATGAATAATCCCGGCGACCGTTCGGGACTGGAATACACGCCCCAAGCGCTTGAGGCCGAACTGGAGGCCCGCTGGGCCGCTGGTGGCATCGGCTTCATGTATGCCTTCACCGATATCAACACCAACAAGACGGTGAACGACGCGGTATCGAAATTCGTGCGCCGCAAGATCGGCGAGATGGTCAAAGACCCGGTCACGGCCGACAAGCTGACCCCGAAGGATTATCCGATCGGCACCAAACGCATCTGCGTCGATACCGATTACTTCACCACGTTCAACCGCGATAACGTGTTCCTTGAAGACATCAAGTCGGACCCGATCAAATCGGTAACGGCGACGGGTGTCGAACTGGAAAGCGGGCGCAAGGTCGATCTGGATGTGCTGGTGCTGGCAGTCGGCTTTGACGCGATGACAGGCGCGCTGCGCAATATTGATATCGAAGGGCGCAAGGGCGAAAAACTGGCCGATGTCTGGGCCGATGGGCCGCATACCTATTTCGGGCTGATGGTCGCGGATTTCCCGAACATGTTCATCGTGGCCGGGCCCCAAAGCCCGTCGGTGTTCACCAACATGGTGACTTCGATCGAACAGCATGTCGACTGGATCACCGACACGATCGCCGATCTGGAAAAGTCCAAGCTCAAGACGATCGAGGCGGAACACGGCGCCCAGGAGGAATGGGTGCGTCACGTGGCCGAGATCGGCAGCAAATCGCTGCTGGAGGAAGGCAATTCCTGGTATGTCGGCGCCAACGTGCCAGGCAAGCCGCGCGTAATCACCCCCTATCTGGGGGGCGCGGTGAAATACATGGAGATGCTGGAGGCGGCGACGGCGCAGAACTACAAGGGTTTCAAGCGCGCCTGATCCGGTTGCCGGACAAGCATCTGTTCCGGCGCGGGACAAAACCGCGCCGGAAATTCTGTATCCGGCGGGGAGGCCGGATGCGACAACGGGAGGAGTGGGTATGAAAACCCAGGTTGCCATCATCGGCGCGGGCCCGGCAGGGCTGTTGCTGTCGCAATTGTTGAACAAGGCGGGCGTCAGCACCGTGGTGCTGGAACGCCAGACCCGCGAATATGTGCTGTCACGCATCCGCGCCGGTGTGCTGGAGTGGAGCACGGTGGAATTGCTGCGCGCCGCAGGCTGTGGCGACCGAATGGACCGCGAAGGCATCCCGCATGACGGATGTTACCTGTCCACCGCGCATGGGCTGTTCCGCGTCGATTTCAAAGAACGCTGCGGCAGGCAGGTCATGGTCTATGGCCAGACCGAGGTCACGCGCGATCTGTATGACGCGCAAGACGCCATCGGCGCCACGATCATCCACGAAGCCGCTGATGTGGCACTGCACAATCTTGGTGGCGATGCGCCTTATGTGATTTATCAAAAAGACGGTGTAACCCACAGAATTAATTGTGATTATGTCGCCGGCTGCGATGGATTTCACGGTGTTAGCCGCCCGACGATTCCGGCCTCGGTCCGGCGCGATTACGAAAGGGTCTATCCGTTCGGCTGGCTTGGTGTGCTGTCGCGCACGCCGCCTGCGGCGGATGAACTGATCTATGCCAACCACCCGCGTGGCTTCGCGCTGGCCTCGATGCGCAACGCCAATCTGTCGCGCTATTACATCCAGGTGCCGTTGTCGGATACGGTTGAAGACTGGTCCGATGATGCCTTCTGGGCCGAACTCAAGCGCCGCCTGCCCAGTCGGTTTGCCGATACGATGAAAACCGGCCCCTCGATCGAGAAATCCATCGCCCCGCTGCGCAGTTTCGTAAGCGAACCGATGCGATGGGGGCGGCTGTTCCTGTGCGGCGATTCAGCCCATATCGTGCCGCCCACGGGGGCCAAGGGGCTGAACCTTGCGGCGTCGGATGTGCATTATCTGTCGCGGGCGTTGATAGGGGCCTGCACCGCGGGCGATCTGTCAGGCATCGACAGCTATTCCGCCGATGCGCTGGCGCGGGTCTGGCAGGCGATGCGGTTCAGCTGGTGGATGACCACCAGCCTGCACCGCTTTCCCGATCAAAGCGAGTTCGACCAGAAGATACAGGAAAGCGAATTGGATTATCTGGCCCGCTCGGATGCCGCGCAAACGGCGATGGCCGAAAACTATACCGGTCTGCCGTTCTAGGCGGCCGGGTTTGATCCGCGTCAAGGTATCCGCTGCGGCCGCGCCCTAGGCTGGGTCGCAGCGAACAAAAAGGAGACCGCGCATGTCAAACACCCCCCACGAGCTGGCCGAGGAATTTCCGGCCCAGGTTGAGGCGATCCACCGGCTGAAGGCCACGAACTCGCATTTTGCGCGGCTGGTCGATGACTATCACAACATCAATCGCGCGATTCACCGGGCCGAAACCAATGTCGAACCCACCGACGATCTGCACATGGCGCAGATGCGCAAGCAGCGGCTGGCGCTGAAGGATGAAATCGCGCGGATGCTGGCTGCGCCCGCGCAGGGCTGATCTGTCAGGCCCCGGCCTCGCCTTCGGCGGGGCCTTCAACCTGCTGCTGGAACCGCTCGAAGAACTGATCGGCCATCTTGCGGGCGAATCCGTCGATCAGGCGTGATCCCAATTGTGCCAGCTTGCCGCCAACCTTGGCATCAACGGCGTAATCCAGCTCGGTCCCGCCCTCGACATCGCGCAGCCGCACGACGGCCGCGCCCTTTGCAAAACCGGCAACCCCGCCCTTGCCTTCACCCACCAGCCGATAGCTGTCGCCGGGAACCACGTCTTCCAGTGTGACCGCACCCTTGAAGGTGGCGCTGACCGGCCCGACCTTCTGTTTTACAACCGCCTCGAAGCCCTCTTCGGCCGAGCCGGTCAACTCCTGACAGCCCGGAATGCAGGCCATCAGGGTTTCGGGATTGTTCAGATGGGTCCAGACCGTCTGACGATCGGCCGCAATCACCCGTTGTCCTGTCAGTTCCATGAAATTCTCCTTGTTGCCAGAGCATTACTGCCGATCGGCCTAATCCGCAATCTCATACGGCAAAATGCCCCGATGATCGTGATCGACCCGCAGGCGACGCTCCAGCGGTGGAACCGCCCGCTGATGGCAGGCCTTGCGGTCACAGATCCGGCAGGAAATGCCGATCGGTTCAAAGGCGGCGTCGCGGCTTATATCCAGATCATCGGCATAGACGATCTGCCCGGCATGGGCCACCTCGCAGCCCAGACCGATGGCAAAGCGGCGCACCGGCGCGCCCCATGACCCGCCCGATTTCGACACATCCCGCGCCAGGCAGAAATAGCGCACCCCGTCCGGCGTTTCGGCCAGTTGCCGCAGAAACCGCCCTGGCGTTTCAAAGGCGCGGTGCACGTTCCACAGCGGACAGGCCCCGCCGAAACGCGCGAATTGCAGCCGCGTGGCGGAATGGCGCTTGGTGATCGTTCCGGCCTGATCGACCCGCACGAAAAAGAACGGCACGCCCTTGTTGCCGGGCCGTTGCAGCGTGGACAGCCGATGCGCAACCTGTTCGATCGAGGCACCGAACTGGTCGGCCAGCCGCTCCAGATCATGGCGGGTCGCCTGCGCGGCGCGCAAGAACGGGCCATAGGGCAGCAGGGCGGCACCGGCAAAATAATTGGCCAGCCCGATACGGGCGATGGCGCGGGCCTGATCGCTGCGAAACCGCGCGAAATCCAGCGTGGCGTCCAGCAGATCGCCCTGCGTCAGCAAAGCCACCTGATGCAGCATCTGAAAGGTCTGGGTCGCAGGTGCGCTGTGGCGTGACAACACCAGCCGATGCGCGGGGCCGTCAAAATCACGCAACTCACGGGCGTCCTGAATGTCGACCGCTATCCCGGCATCGCCCAGCACCCCGCGCGCCCGCCATGCCGGATCGATCCGTTCGCCCGCCGGGCAGGCAAAACGCTCGGCCGCGCGATCCACCGCGTCGATGTAATTGTCGCAATAGTGAAAGAAATCGCGCACCTCTTCCCAGGGGCTGGGCTGGGCGCGGGCATCTTCGCGGCCCAGCGCCTCGTCCAGGCTGGCCAGGCGTTCATGCGTTTGGCGATAGGCGCGGTGCAGATCCAGAAAGGCCCGCGCCAGGGCAGGGGCGTTCGATGCAGCCAGCCGCAGATCGGCCAGCGGCGGGGCGGCATCGGCGAAAACCGGATCGGCCAGCGCCTCGCGCATGTCGGTTACGATGCGTTCGGCATCGCCGGCCGACAATTCCGTGACGTCAAAGCCGAATTCCTGCGCCAGCGCCAGCACGACGCCGGTCGAAACGGGCCGGTTGTTGTTTTCCATCTGGTTCAGATAGGGCAGGGATACCCCCAGCTTGGCCGCGAAATCCTTTTGCGTCAGCCCCAGCCGTGTTCGCATTTCGCGCAGCTTCGCCCCTGCATAAAGTTTCTGGCTGGCCATGGCGCACCTTTGCTGCTTTGCAGCCGCAAATTACCGCTTTGCAAAGGGTTGGCGCAAGCCCCCTACAGATGTGGCCCGGGATCCACCATGCCTGTCAGCTCTCCCGCCAGCCGGTTTACGCGGCGCACATACAGGATAGAGGCCACCGACAGCAGCGCCGTAGCCATCATCAGCGCCAACAGCGGATAGACCCCCCATTCGGGCCGCAACACCGCCCCCGCGATGGCCGACAGGCCAGCGCCGCCACCCATCATGATGGCCCCGCCAAGCCCGCTGGCCGTGCCCGCCAGATGTGGCCGCACCGACAGCGACCCCGAAATCGCATTGGGCAGGACCATGCCGTTTCCAATCCCGACCGAGGCCATGAAGCCGAAAAACGCCAGCGGATGTGTGGCCCCCAATGCGAACAGGACGGCGGGTATGGTCATCCCCGCGATCAGAATCCAGGTTCCGATCATGATCATCCGGTTTATACCCGCCCGCACCGAATAGCGCCCCGCGAAAAAATTGCCGATCAGATAGCCGACCGCCGGAAACCCCAGATACAGCCCCATGACCGACGGCGACAGGCCAAAGGTCTGACTGGCGACCAGCGGCGCGCCGCCAAGGAAGGCAAAGAAGGAACCAGCCGAAAACGCCGTGATCATGGCATAGCCCCAGAACCGGCGCGAGCGCAGCAGTTCAGGATATTCGCGGAATTGCGCCAGCAGCGATACCTTGCTGGGCCGGGCCGTTTCGCCCAGATCGAACCACGACAGGACCAGCAGGAACACCCCCGCCAGCGCAAGCGCCGCGAAACTGGCCTGCCAGCCCAGCGTTTCGTCCAGCAGCCCGCCCAGGGCCGGGGCCGCCATCGGGATGACCGACATCGCCATGGTGACATAGCCGATCAGCGATGCGGCCTCTTCGCCCGGCACCATGTCGCGCACGATGGCGCGGCTGAGCACCAGCGCGGATACGATCACCGCCTGACAGACCCGCATCACCAGAAATACCGTCACATTGGGGGCGAAGATGCAGCCCAGTGTGGCCAGAATGAACAGCGCCACCCCGCCCAGCACCACGGGGCGCCGCCCCAGATTGTCGGAAATCGGGCCAATGACAAGCTGCAGCGCCGCCGTGGCCGCCAGATACAGCACCAGCGACAGTTGCATCAGCGCATAGCTGGTGCCGAAATAATCGGCCATATGCGGCAGCGACGGCAGAAAGATATTCACCGTCAGCGAAGAGACCCCCGCAAGCAGGATCAGTGTAAAGATATGAGGCGGGGTGCGCCGGTCCATGAACCGGATCAGGGGGAGAGAGCTCATAAGTCTGGCTTACGCTTGGTTTCTGGTGCTGTCCAGATCAGATGATTTGTCCGCTGAATATGCTTATTTGCAATATGCACATGCTAAGCTGTCAATACTTTGCAAATATTCCCAATTATACTTTTTTTCATGCGCACTTGCCGCTAGTGTGCCCCAAACGCGCTAGGGGAGCCACCGATGAAAGATATCCTGCTTGAACTGGAAAACCGTCGTGCCGCCGCTGCACTTGGCGGTGGACAGAAACGGATCGACAGCCAGCACGCCAAGGGCAAACTGACCGCGCGCGAACGCATCGAGCTGCTGCTGGACGAGGGCAGCTTCGAGGAATTCGATACATTCGTCGCGCATCGCTGCACCGATTTCGGGATGGAGCAGGAACGCCCTTACGGTGATGGCGTCGTGACCGGCTGGGGCACGATCAACGGGCGCATGGTTTATGTCTTCAGTCAGGATTTCACCGTGTTCGGCGGATCGCTGTCGGAAACCCACGCCCAGAAGATCTGCAAGATCATGGATATGGCGGTGCAGAACGGCGCCCCCGTGATCGGGTTGAACGATTCCGGCGGTGCGCGCATTCAGGAAGGCGTGGCCTCGCTGGCGGGCTATGCCGATGTGTTCCAGCGCAACGTGATGGCATCGGGCGTGGTGCCGCAGATTTCGGTGATCATGGGGCCCTGCGCGGGCGGGGCGGTTTACAGCCCGGCCATGACCGATTTCATCTTCATGGTCAAAGACAGCAGCTATATGTTCGTGACCGGCCCCGATGTGGTGAAAACCGTCACGAATGAGGTGGTCACCGCCGAAGAACTGGGCGGCGCCGTGACCCATACCAAGAAATCATCGGTGGCCGATGGCGCCTTTGAAAACGATGTCGAGGCCCTGGCCGAGGTGCGCCGTCTTGTCGATTTCCTGCCGCTGAACAACCGCGAAAAGCCGCCCGTGCGCCCGTTCTTTGATGACCCGGCCCGGATCGAGGACAGCCTGGATACGCTGGTGCCGGAAAATCCGAACCAGCCCTATGACATGAAGGAACTGATCCACAAGGTGGCGGATGAGGGCGATTTCTACGAAATTCAGGAAGATTTCGCCAAGAACATCATCACCGGCTTTATCCGCATGGAAGGCCAGACTGTGGGCGTGGTGGCCAACCAGCCGATGGTGCTGGCCGGATGCCTGGATATCGACAGCAGCCGCAAGGCCGCGCGTTTCGTGCGGTTCTGCGATTGCTTTGAAATCCCGATCCTGACGCTGGTCGATGTGCCCGGTTTCCTGCCGGGCACCGGACAGGAATTCGGCGGCGTCATCAAGCACGGCGCGAAACTGCTGTTCGCCTATGGCGAGGCGACCGTGCCAAAGGTCACGGTCATCACCCGCAAGGCTTACGGTGGCGCCTATGACGTTATGTCGTCCAAACACCTGCGCGGCGATTTCAACTATGCCTGGCCCACTGCCCAGATCGCGGTGATGGGGGCCAAGGGCGCGGTCGAGATCCTGTATCGTTCGGAACTGGGTGATCCCGAAAAGATCGCCAAGCGCACCGCCGATTACGAGGCCCGCTTTGCCAACCCGTTCGTGGCAGCCGAAAAGGGGTTCATCGACGAGGTGATCAAGCCCCATTCGACCCGCCGCCGCGTGGCGCGCGCCTTTGCAAGCCTGCGCAACAAAAAGCAGGAAAACCCGTGGAAAAAACACGATAACATTCCGCTGTAAGCGTGGGGTCTGGGGCGACGCCGATGCGCAATCAATGGCATATTCTTCGCGAGCCCGGCGTTCTGACGCTGACGCGCCGCCTGCCGGCCAGGTTCGACCTGGCCGCGCGGACGGACATGCCCTTGATGCGACGGGGTCGGCTGGCCCATCAGATCAGACAGGATATGTGGCGCGCGCTGCGCCACATGCGGGGGTTTTCACCGGTTGTGCGCATCGAAGACGGCGACGGGGTCTTGCATGTGCAGGCGGGCGGCGCCGTTGATGGCCCATGCCCGAAATTGCAGGCTCAGGCGGTGGTTGCGACGCTGCTGAACTGCCCGCGCCACCGCGCGCGCTGGCTGGCCCATGCGGTGCGGCCATGATGCAGCAGGGGATGGCATGCACGGCGCTTGCCGCGATTTGCGCGTTGCCGGTCTGGGCGGCCGACGCCGCACGAATCACCGTGCCCTCGGGGCAAGAGGTGACATTTCTGGAAACCATTTGGGGCGAGCCGGGCGTCGAGGGATTGACGGCGCGCTTTCGATTCGTGGCGCCGGCGATTGCGCGCGACGGCGGAACCGTCAGCCCCGAACTGGCGCGCGATGACATGGTATTTCTGTGCGAAAACTTTGCCTTGCCACGCCTGTCTGCCACCGGTCCGAAGCCCGCGCAGATCGTGATTTCCTTGGCTGATCGGCCTTTGGACTTTGGCCAGTCGGCCCCCGAAGCCACCCAGTTTTTCGAAGCCTTCCGACCCGAAAATGGCGCTTGCGCGTTGGAGGAGTTCTGATGCGATATGGGGACAATAATCGGCTGAAAGGCAATCTGTTTCGGAATGATGCTTTCCTGCCACAGGGCGGCAAACTGCTATGTTCCCTATGTGCAACGCCAATTCGATTGGCTATAGTAACGCAAGGCCACTTTTCCGTGAGCCCGAACCCAGGAACAGCCGGGCCGATGCAGGTGCAGCGGAATCCGGCGCAGAATATGAGTAGGATTCTAATATGTCGAACCCGGTTAAAGCCCTTCTGGCCGTTTGCGTCGTTGCTTTCGTTGCTGGCTGCGCGAAAAAAGAAGAAGTCGTCATCACGCCGGCTCCGGTCATGTCCGAGCCTGTCAGCCAGAAAATGTAATTTTGGCCCGGGACGGGCGTTCTCGCCCGTCCCAACCCGCCACCCCCTGACCGGATGGGGGGCGTGATGCTGAAACACCGAGGCTTTCCTGGCCGTCTTCCGGGCACCGATTTCCAATTTACAATCCGCCGCGATAACAATAGGGGTGCCACCCCCCTGATCGCCCGCGAACGTTTTGCCGACCGCCGGCCTGCCGACCGGCGCGCCGATGCCGGGTTCATGGCTGCACTGCTGGATCATTTCGGCGAAGAGCCCTTTGTGCGTGGCAACCTGGATGCGGGGCGGCTGTCCTGGCTGTTCGGGCGCGAGGTGGTCGCCGCCGAAGACCCGTTCGACCCCGAAAGCTATGACGCGCTGCTGCGCATTGACATGCGCCGCGCCCGTGCGTCGTTTCCCGACCTGTTCGACACAGGGGAATCGGCATGATTTCGCTTGTGCTTTATGGAAATAGGCAAAATTCGGCCCAGCTTTTTCGGCGCGTCATTTCGGACTTTGTGCAACGGCGGTTTTGCGTCAGATTGACGACAGGTCAATCCACCTTGGTTCGCACCGGGGTTTCGACTTTAGTTTATTGTTACCCTTCCCCTTCTCTCTGGTCTGGCCCCTCTCTGGTCAGACCAGACACTTTTTGTGCGAATAATGCTTCGATCTGCATGGTCGGGGCACCTTACCATGGAACCTTCCGGGCGAATCCGCGTTGGAATAAACAACAGGCCAGATACAAAGGCAGAGCAAAATGGACAAATTCAAGTTTACAGCAATTGTCGCGCTGGTTTTGGCAACCGCAGGTTGCCTGGACAATGACAGCGAACGTGCCCTTGCCGGGGCGGCGGGCGGTGCGGTTGTCGCCGGTTCGCTGGGTGGCAATGCCGTTGCGGGCGCTGCAGTCGGTGCGGCAGCCGGTGCGTTGTGCGACGACGCCAAGCTGTGCAAGTAAAACATCTTTTCCGCTGACCGCGCTGCGGTCTGCGCAATCTTACGTCAAAGCCACCGTGGCCCTTGGGCCCGGTGGCTTTTTGCATATTCTGGCCGGTGCTTTCGCGCCCCGGCCCCTATTCGGAAGGGACTGACATGTTCAAGAAGATCCTGATTGCCAACCGGGGGGAAATCGCCTGCCGCGTCATCAAGACCGCGCGCAAGATGGGCATCCAGACGGTTGCGATCTATTCAGATGCCGACAAGAATGCGCTGCATGTGTCGATGGCCGACGAGGCCGTCCATATCGGCCCGCCGCCGGCGAACCAGTCCTATATCGTGATCGACAAGGTGATGGACGCCATCCGTCAGACCGGCGCCGAGGCGGTGCATCCCGGCTATGGCTTTTTGTCCGAGAACCCGAAATTCGCCGATGCGCTGGCCAAGGCCGGTGTCGCCTTTATCGGACCGCCCAAGGGCGCGATCGAGGCGATGGGCGACAAGATCACGTCCAAGAAGCTGGCGCAGGAGGCCAAGGTTTCCACCGTGCCCGGCTATATGGGTCTGATCGACGACGCTGAACACGCGGTCAAGATCTCGGGCGAGATCGGCTATCCGGTGATGATCAAGGCCTCGGCGGGCGGCGGCGGCAAGGGGATGCGGATCGCCTGGAACGATCAGGAAGCCCGGGAAGGGTTCGAATCGTCCAAGAACGAAGCCGCCAACAGTTTTGGCGATGACCGGATCTTCATCGAGAAATTCGTGACCCAGCCCCGCCATATCGAAATTCAGGTGCTGTGCGATGCACATGGCAACGGCATCTATCTGGGCGAGCGGGAATGTTCGATCCAGCGCCGTAACCAGAAGGTCATCGAAGAGGCCCCCAGCCCGTTTCTGGACGCCGCCACCCGCAAGGCGATGGGCGAACAGGCCGTGGCCCTGGCGCAGGCCGTGGGCTATACCAGTGCCGGCACCGTTGAATTCATCGTGGACGGCAACCGGAACTTCTATTTTCTGGAAATGAACACCCGTTTGCAGGTGGAACACCCTGTCACCGAACTGATCACCGGCGTCGATCTGGTCGAACAGATGATCCGTGTGGCCAATGGCGAACCGCTGTCGATTACGCAAAAGGATGTCAAGCTGAACGGCTGGGCGATGGAATGCCGCCTTTATGCCGAAGACCCCTATCGCAACTTCCTGCCCTCGATCGGGCGTCTGACCCGCTATCGCCCGCCCGTCGAAGAGGTGCGCGCCAATGCGGTGATCCGCAACGATACCGGCGTCTATGAGGGCGGCGAAATCAGCATGTATTACGATCCGATGATCGCCAAGCTGTGCACCTGGGCCCCGACCCGCGCCGAGGCGATCGAGGAAATGCGCATCGCGCTGGACACGTTCGAGGTCGAGGGCATCGGCCACAACCTGCCCTTCCTGTCGGCGGTGATGGATCACCCGAAATTCGCCGCCGGTGACATCACCACCGCCTTTATCGCCGAGGAATATCCCGAAGGGTTTGATGGCGTGTCCCTGCCGATGGATGCGCTGCGCCGCGTGGCCGCCGCCGCCGCCGCAATGTTCCGCGTCGCCGAGATCAGACGCACCCGCGTTTCTGGCCGGATGGATAACCACGAGCGCAAGGTCGGCCGTAACTGGGTGGTCAACCTGCAGGGTGAAAGCTTTGCGGTGACGATTGATGCCGATCCCGATGGCTCGACGGTGACTTTTGCCGATGGGGCGTCGCACCGGCTGACATCGACCTGGGTGCCGGGCCAGCCGCTGGCACGCATCGACATCGACGGCGAACCGCTGGTCCTGAAGGTGGGCAAGGTGTCCGGCGGGTTCCGCATCCGCACGCGCGGGGCCGATATCAAGGTGAATGTCTATACCCCCCGTCAGGCCGAACTGGCCAAGCTGATGCCGGAAAAACTGCCGCCCGACACGTCGAAACTGTTGCTGTGCCCGATGCCCGGCCTGATCGTGAAGGTCAATGTCGCGGTCGGCGACGAAGTTCAGGATGGTCAGGCGCTGTGCACGGTCGAGGCGATGAAGATGGAAAACATCCTGCGCGCCGAACGCAAGGGCATCGTGGCCAAGATCAACGCCGCGCCGGGTGACAGCCTGGCGGTGGACGAAGTGATCATGGAGTTCGAATAGGGCGATGACGCGGGCATGGGGAAATAAGTTGCCTCAGGTGGGGGAAGGGCATATGTTCACTGTATGTTCCGTTTCCACCCCTGAGTCAGCCCCCGTTAATGCCCTTGCGCGTCAGCACGCTTTTCTTCGATATGAACAGCTTCTTCGCCTCGGTGGCGCAGCAGGAAGAGCCCGCCCTGATCGGCCGGCCGGTCGGGGTTCTGACGACCGATGCGCCGGGGGCGGCCTGTATCGCCGCCAGTATCGAGGCCAAGCGGCGCGGGGTGCGCATGGGCACCCGGCAGGACGAGGCGCGCAGGCTGTGCCCGGGCATCGTCTTTCGTCCCGCCCGGCACGATGTCTGTGTCGAATATCACCACGCCATCCGCGCGGCGGTGGATACGGTTCTGCCGGTTCAGCAGGCCCATTCGGTGGACGAATTTTCCTGCCTGCTGATGGGGCGCGAGCAGGAGCTGGACAGGGCGCTGGACCTGGCCCGCGCGGTGCAGCAGGTCATTCTGCGGCAGGTCGGCCCGGCGATGCGCTGTTCGGTCGGCGTGGCGCCCAACCGGTTGTTGGCCAAGATTGCGGCGGAACTGGAAAAGCCGGCCGGGGTCAACTGGCTGCATCCCTCGGTCATGCCCGACAAGATCGCCCATCTGACGCTGGACGATCTGCCCGGCATTTCATACGGGATGCGGCCGCGCCTGGAACGCGCGGGCATTGGCGATGTGCGCATGCTTTATGCCATGGCCCCCAAACAGGCGCGCCTGCTGTGGGGCAATGTGAATGGCGAACGGTTTCTGCGCGAATTGCAGGGCGAAACCGTGATCTGGCCGAAAACGCAGGGGCATTCTCTGGGCCACGGTCAGCGGCTGACTGCGGGCAATCGCAGCCCCGAAGGCGCGCGGCTGGTGGCGCGGCGGCTGCTGGTCAAATGCGCGTCGCGGCTGCGCCGGCAGGGGCTTCTGGCGCGCAGCCTGTCTGTCAGCGTCAGCTGCACGCAGCACGGGCGGATGCACTGGGGCGGCGATATCCGGGCCACACAGGACAGTTTCTTCCTGCTGCAGGTGCTGGAACAGGGCTGGGCCGGGTTTCGCATCGCCCAGCCCCGCTCGGTCGGGGTGATGCTGGGACGGCTGCAGCCGCTGGACGCCCATGTGGCCGATCTGTTCGAGGATCGGCCGGGTGCGGGCCTGCCCACCGGGCGCGAGGCGCTGTGCAGCGCCATCGACGCGCTGAACCAGCGGTTCGGTCAGGATACGGTCACATTCGGGCAATTGCCCCCGCATCGGGTGCCCTATACCGGGGCGAAAATCGCGTTTCACCGTATTCCGGAGCGCGTGGAATTTCGCGAATAAGGGATTATTGGGGCGACAATCTGCGTTCCTGTATTTCCTGCTGGCGCAGGGGCATCTTGTCGATGGCGCGGCTGATCTCGCGCAGATCCCAGGGGCTTGGCTTGCGGAACGCCACCGAACCATCCTTGGCCAGCAGCGTCAGCATGAAACCACGCGGCCGCAATGATTTGCGCGCCGAACTTGCCCCGGCCGGATCGGTATCGGTGATGATAACCACATCGCGTTCAGCCAGATCGGCCGGGCGTTCGGACAGCAGCTCCATCTGCCGTACAAAGCGGGGGTCTTCCGGCGTATCGGCGAACACCACCAGCGGGCGGGCGTGCCATTTGAATTCGGACAGGTCGATATCGGCGGCGTCAAATACCGTCTGTGGGGCCACGCGCCACATTTCCAACGCGTCCTCTGCCGCCGCCAGCGATGGCGCCGCCAGGGCAAGCGCCAGTACAATAACAGTTTTCATGCCACCTCCGGTCCTGACCTATATAGGCGGTGGCCGGGCGAATGCGAAGGCCGAAGGCGCAATTGCGGATGCGCCGGCCAAAAGACAGAAAAGGATGACCCCATGACCGACAAGACCAAGCTCTGGGCCGATCTGGCCAGCAAAGAGATGAAGGGCAAGTCACCCGACAGCCTGATCTGGCACACGCGCGAAGGTATCGACGTCAAGCCGCTTTATACCGAGGCCGATACCGACGGGCTGGCGCATATGGGATCGGTTCCGGGGCAGGCGCCCTTTACCCGTGGTCCCAAGGCCACGATGTATGCGGGCCGGCCGTGGACGATCCGCCAATATGCGGGCTTTTCCACCGCCGAGGCATCGAATGCCTTCTACCGTCAGGCGCTGGCCGCAGGCCAACAGGGCGTATCGGTCGCCTTCGATCTGGCCACCCATCGCGGTTATGACAGCGACCATCCGCGCGTTGTGGGCGATGTCGGCAAGGCCGGTGTGGCGATCGATTCGGTCGAGGATATGAAGATCCTGTTCGACGGCATCCCGCTGGATCAGGTGTCGGTGTCGATGACGATGAACGGGGCGGTGATCCCGATCCTGGCCAATTTCATCGTGGTGGGCGAAGAACAGGGCCATGACCGCTCGGTTCTGTCGGGCACCATTCAGAACGACATTCTGAAGGAATTCATGGTCCGCAACACCTATATCTATCCGCCCGAACCTTCGATGCGGATCATCGCGGATATCATCGAATATACCGCCACCGACATGCCGAAATTCAACTCGATCTCGATCTCGGGCTATCACATGCAAGAGGCGGGCGCGAACCTGGTGCAGGAACTGGCCTTTACGCTGGCCGACGGGCGCGAATATGTGAAGGCGGCGCTGGAACGCGGCATGGATGTGGATGCCTTTGCCGGGCGGCTGTCGTTCTTTTTCGCCATCGGCACCAATTTCTTCATGGAGATCGCCAAGCTGCGCGCCGCACGCTTCCTGTGGCACAAGATCATGTCGGAATTTAACCCCAAGAAAGAGGGTTCGCTGGTGCTGCGCACCCATTGCCAGACCTCGGGCGTCTCCTTGCAGGAACAGGATCCCTATAACAACATCGTGCGCACGGCGTATGAGGCGATGAGCGCGGTTCTGGGCGGCACGCAGTCGCTGCACACGAACTCTTTCGACGAAGCCATTGCGCTGCCTACGGAATTTTCATCCCGCATCGCACGCAACACCCAGTTGATCTTGCAGAATGAAACCAAGGTGACCAAGGTCGTCGATCCGCTGGCCGGGTCTTACTATGTCGAAAAGCTGACCGCCGATCTGGCCGATGCCGCCTGGAAGCTGATCGAGGAAGTCGACGAGATGGGCGGCATGACCAAGGCCGTGGCCAGCGGCATGCCCAAGCTGCGCATCGAAGAGGCCGCCGCCCGCTATCAGGCCGCTGTCGACCGGGGCGAAGAGGTGATCGTGGGCGTGAACAAGTTCCGCCTGGCCAAGGAAGACCCGATCGACATTCTGGATGTCGACAACGTCGCGGTGCGCGAAAGCCAGATCAAACGGCTGGAAAAAACCAAGGCGAACCGCGATCAGGCCGCCTGTGACGCCGCTTTGTCCGATCTGGAACAGGCCGCCGCCAGCGGCAAGGGCAACCTGCTGCGTCTGGCGGTCGAGGCCGCACGGGCGCGCGCAACCGTGGGGGAAATCAGCATGGCGATGGAAAAGGCATTCGGGCGGCACCGGGCCGAGGTCAAGACGCTGGCCGGCGTTTACGGCGCGGCCTATGCCGGTGACGAAGGTTTTGCCGCGATCCAGAAATCGGTGGAAGATTTTGCCGAGGTTGAGGGCCGCCGCCCGCGTATGCTGGTGGTCAAGATGGGCCAGGACGGGCACGATCGCGGCGCCAAGGTGATCGCCACCGCATTCGCCGATATCGGGTTCGACGTTGACGTTGGCCCGCTGTTCCAGACCCCCGAAGAGGCGGCACAGGATGCGGTGGACAATGACGTGCATGTCGTGGGCATCAGTTCGCAGGCGGCAGGCCACAAGACGCTGGCGCCCAAACTGGTGCAGGCGCTGAAAGACGCGGGTGCGGGCGATATCATTGTGGTGTGCGGCGGTGTGATCCCGCAGCAGGATTATCAGTTCCTCTATGACAATGGCGTCAAGGCGATCTTTGGTCCGGGCACCAATATCCCGCAGGCAGCCGAAAACATCCTGAAACTGATCCGCGAGGCGAAATAGCGCGCCGCAACAGACGTGCGACAGGAAAAATCTTCACGAAGATTTTCAGCGGGGCAAGGATTTTCAGGAAAATCCTTGCCCTTTGCCCTTGTCAGGGAGCCGTGCCTGCCTGCCTGGCGGTCTCTGGCTGCACGGTCAGTGACATCCCGTCTGAAAAGCCTGACAAGATTATGGGTCGGCATTGGTGCTCCCTTGACAGAACTCTCGATCAGGTCGAGTTGGGTTATGTTGTTCAAGGTCAATGACTTGAGGTGATCATGATCCTGCGTTCTGCCTCTGTTTCCGATATACCGGCGGTGCTGGGGGTCTGGAATCCCATAATCCGCGATACTTTGGCTGTTTTCTCGCCGCTGCAGCGCACCGCGCCCGAGGTTGCGCAATTAATTCAGGACAAGGCCACGCAGGGGTTTGCGTTTCTGGTGGTGGTACAGGATGACCGGATGCTGGGCTTTGCCACCTATGGGCAGTTTCGCGCGGGGGCGGGTTACGCCCATTCGATGGAACATACTATCATGCTGGCCCCCGGCGCACGCGGGCGTGGCACCGGGCGTGCGCTGATGGCTGCGATCGAAGACCACGCCCGCCGCCGCAAGGCCCATTCGATGATGGCCGGTGTCAGTGCCGCCAATCCCGAAGGCATCGCCTTTCACGGCGCCCTTGGATATGCACATGTTGCGCGCATCCCGCAGGTGGGGCGGCGCGACGGGCAGTGGCTGGATCTTGTGCTGATGCAGAAATTCCTGTGATTGGCGGACTGACAGCGGCCGCCAGGGGCGGTATCATATGTCATGACACTTTGGTCGCGCATCAGTGAAATCCTGTCCGCCCTTGCCAATGGCGAAGGGCTGGGCCAGGTTTTTGACCGCCTGCGCACGCCCCCCGAACGCAGCGTGGCCTTTACGATTGCAGTGATCGCGCTGGGGGCCAAGATGGCCAAGGCCGATGGCACGGTCACGCGCGATGAAGTGGCCGCCTTCCGCGAGGTCTTCACCATCCCGCCGGCCGAAACCCGCAACGCCGCACGGGTGTTCAATCTGGCGCGTCAGGATGTGGCCGGTTTCGAAGATTACGCCGCGCGGATCGCACGCATGTTTCGCGGCCAGGATCACATGCTGGCCGACCTGCTGGAGGGTCTGTTTCATATCGCGGTGGCGGATGGCGATTATCACCCCGACGAAGACAGGTTCCTGTTGCGCGTCGCCGAGATTTTCGGCCTTCAGGGCCGGTGTTTCCGGTCGCTGCGGGCGCGGTTCGTGCCTGATGCGGTGCCCGACCCGTATACGGTTCTGGGGGTTGCGCCAGATGCGCCCTATGCGGAAATACGCGCGGCTTGGCGCAATGCGGTGCGCGACAGCCATCCCGACCGGATGCTGGCGCGCGGTGTGCCCGCCGAGGCCGTCAAGCTGGCCGAACGGCGGCTGGTGGCGATCAACCACGCCTGGGAAGAGATCCAGGCCGAGCGCGTGCCATGAGGATCGCCACCTATAACGTCGAATGGTTCAATGCCTTGTTCGACAACCACGGGCGGCTGCTGGACGATGACGAATGGTCGGTGCGCTATAACGTGACACGGGGCGATCAGATCGCCGGACTGGGTATCGTGTTCAACGCCATGGATGCCGATGCTGTCATGGTGATCGAGGCGCCCGATCAGAACGGCAAACGATCCACGGTCAAGGCGCTGGAAAATTTTGCCGCCGCAATGGGATTGCGTGCCCGGCGTGCCATCATGGGGTTTGAAAACGAAACACAGCAGGAAATCGCCCTGCTTTACGATCCTGATATCATGACCCCCCGCCACGATCCGAAGGGAGAGCCGACCGGAAAACAGGGCGCGCGGGATGCGCCGCGTTTCGATGGGGTGTTTCGCTGGGATCTGGACGTGGACAGCGCGCCGGAACTGATCCGCTGGTCGAAACCGCCGCTGGAACTGGCCGTGACCCTGAAGACCGGCGCGCAGCTTCGCATGATCGGGGTGCACGCGAAATCCAAGGCCCCGCGCGGTGCCGAGACGCCCAAGGAAATCATGCGTGTCTCGATCGAAAACCGGCGCAAGCAGATGGCGCAATGTATCTGGCTGCGCCAGCGCGTGCAGACGCATCTGGAAGAGGGCGAGTCGCTGATCGTGCTGGGCGATTTCAACGATGGCCCGGGACTGGATGAATATGAAAAGCTGTTCGGCCGCTCCAGCGTCGAGGTTGTTCTGGGCGGGCCGGAAGCAGACCCTGCGCTGCGTCTGTATGATCCGCATGCGCATCAGGCGCTGCAGGCCCGGCTGGCGGCCAAACCGGCCACCTCGCGGTTCTATATGGCCGATCATAAATGTTACATGTCGGCGCTGCTTGATTATGTGATGCTGTCGCCCGATCTGGTGTCGCGCCGGGCCGCCTGGCGCATCTGGCACCCGTTCGACGATCCGGGCTGTTACAGCGTGCCAGAGCTGCGCGAGGCGCTGCTGGCGGCATCGGATCACTTTCCGGTTTCGGTGGATATCGAACTTTGAAACGCCCTGCGTCAGACATATATCATGTTCATGAGATGGATTTATGCGCTTTGCTTGCCGGTATTTCTGGCCGCCAGCCCCGCACTGGCGCAGGACGACCTGCGCGAGGGGCTGTCACTGCTGGAACGCGGCATGCGGCAATTCTTGCGCGGTCTGGGCGATGAAATCGAACCCACGCTGCGCGATCTGTCCGACCATCTGGCGCCCATGATGCGTGACCTGCAGGGCATGATCGACGATCTGGATCGCTATCACGCGCCCGAAAAGCTGCCCAATGGTGATATCATTCTGCGCCGCAAATCCGAACCCGGCGGGATTGAAATCTGATCCTATGGGGCAGTCGGGGCAGGGCGCACCGTGACCTTGGTCGTGACGCCAAGGGTTTTCGCCAACGAGGCAAAGCGCGCGTCGGCCACCTCGCCGAACAGGGGCAGGGCGGTCGGAACCATCACCAGCTCCAGCAGCTTCTTTTTCGGGAAATAGCGCAATTCGGCCAGGTGATCGGGCACCTGCGTCGAGAACATCGCGCCAAAGCGCATCGCCTTGCCCAGAACTTCGGCCTGGGTGATTTCTTTCTCGTTCAGCAGGCTGAACAGGGGTTCGAACCGGCTGCCCGCGCGGCTGTTCTTGTAGCGATGCAGCAGCGCCAGCCCCAGAAACACCCGTTCGGGATGATTCAGCCCGCCCAGATTGGCGCGCGTGGCATTGTCAAAGCAGACTTCATGCCGGTAATCGGGATGGGCGCGCCAGGCGGTGTCATGCAGCAGGCAGGCCGCCTTGACCAGCCGCATGCGGTCGGGATGCGCCGCCGCGAACAGCGGCTGGACGAAATTGAACAATTCGCGCCCAAAGCCCGGCATGCGCGCATCCTTGGCTTCGGCAAAGCGGCAGGCTTCGATCAGCGGATCGCGCGCCCGCAGGCGTTCGGGCATCTGTTCGAACAGCATCCCTTCGCGAATGCCATAGCTGGAAACGAAAATCTCTTTGGGTTTCAGGGTGGCCAGAAGCTGCGTCAACACCAGACCCGCGCGGGGCAACAGGGCCTGGCGATCGGCAGATATGCCGGTGCGCAGTTTCAGATCTTCGCGCGAAAGACCCGTCATCCAGCGCAGGGTCTCGGCGATGGACTGGCGCGTCATCTGATATTCGTGCAACACTGTCAGTGGATAGCCGCGCCGCTCCATATCCATGCGCGCGATGGCCCGCCACGACCCCCCGACCAGAAACAGGCGCTTGTGCCCGCTGCCGATCCGTTCGGCCAGTCCCGCCACCGTGTCGACAACATAGCGGCGCAGACCTTTATCGCCGCCGGGAATGGCATTCAGCTTCAGCGGACCAAGGGCGGTGCTCAGCCGTCGCCCGACGCGACCCTCGGCCACTTCGGCCAGTTCCATCGACGAGCCGCCAATATCGCAAACCAGCCCGTCTGCACCCGGCCAGCCCAAAAGTACGCCCTGGGCCGACAGGCGCGCCTCTTCCTCGCCGTCGATTACCCACAGCTTCAGCCCGGTCCTTTCTTCGACTTCGGCGCAAAATTCGGGCCCGTCTGCGGCGTCGCGCACTGCGGCGGTGGCGACCACGGTCAGCGGTTCCGCCCCCATGCCCTTGGCCAGCAGCGCAAAACGATGCAGCGCCGCCAGCGCGCGGCGGCGTCCGTCGGGGTTCAGTCGCCCTGTTTCAGACAGGCCCGCACCCAGGCCGCACATGACCTTTTCATTGAAGAAATAGGCCGGGCTGCGCGCAGCCCCGTCAAAGATCACCAGCCGGACCGAGTTCGACCCGACATCGACCACGCCGACACGGCTGAGCGCGCGCACCGATGGATCGTTGAAAATCGGACGACCGAAGGGGCCCCAATCGTCGTTTCGCTGGTCGGTGGTGCCGTCCATCAGATCATCCCCATGTCGCAGCGCCAAGATGCCAACATATAGTCTTGCCCGTCAATCTTTCGAATGGGCCAGTTTGGGCACGTCACTGGCCCCGGCGGTTCCGCGCCCTGACAGGGAAGGGTTTTCCATGAAAAACCTATGGCAATTGAACGCATCCGCCCCCGCCGGATAGCGGGTAAAGCTGGTATCGGGGTTCATCACCCAGCTTTGGGCCGTGTCGGCCAGGTTGGCGGCCATGATCTGATCGACGATCTGCGCCTTGACGGTATCGTTCCTGATTTCCACCAGCGTCTCTATTCGCCGGTTGAGATTGCGCCCCATCCAGTCAGCCGACGAGATATAGACGCGCGCCTTTTTCGACGGCAACCCGTGGCCATTGCCGAAACAGGCGATGCGCGAATGTTCCAGAAACCGGCCAACGATGGATTTGACCCGTATGTTCTCGCTCAACCCCTTGATGCCGGGCCGTAATCCGCAGATGCCGCGCACCACCAGATAGATCCTGACCCCGGCCTGGCTGGCGGCATACAACGCGTCGATCACATCGGGTTCGATCAGCGAATTGACCTTGGCCCAGATTTCCGCGGGCTTTCCGGCGCGGGCGAAATCGGCCTCGGCATTGATGCGCTCCAGAAGGGTGGATTTCAGCGAAAGTGGTGCAATGGCCAGGTTTTCCAGCCCTTCGGGCTCGGCATAACCGCCGACATAGTTGAACACCTTGGTCGCATCGCGCCCCAGCGCCGCATCGCAGGTGAACAACGACAGATCAGTATAGATGCGCGCGGTGATCGGATGGTAATTGCCGGTGCCGAAATGGGTATAGGTCACAAGCCGGTCACCTTCGCGGCGCACCACGACGCTGATCTTGGCGTGGGTCTTGTAATTGATGAATCCGTAAACGACATGCGCGCCCGCCCGTTCCAGCCTGCGCGATTGCTGGATATTCGCCGCCTCGTCAAAGCGGGCCTTCAATTCGACCAGTGCCGTGACCGATTTGCCATCTTCGGCGGCTTCGCACAGCGCGGCCACGATCGGGCTGTCGCGCGAAGTGCGATATAGCGTCTGCTTGATGGCGACCACATCGGGATCATTGGCAGCCTGATGCAGAAAGCGCACCACCATGTCGAAGGTTTCATAGGGATGATGCAGCAGCATGTCCTTTTGACGGATCGCCGCGAACATGTCGCCCTCATGATCCTGCACCCGTTCGGGCACGCGCGGGGTGAAGCTGGGCCACAGCAGATCGGGGCGGCTGTCGAGCACCAGTTCCTTCAGATCCGAAACGCCGATCAGGCCGCGCACCTCGATCACCTCGGTTTCGGTGATGTGCAATTCGTCCATGATCACGCGGCGCAGGTCTTCGGGCGCCCCGGCCGACAGTTTCATGCGCACGACTTCCCCGCGGCGGCGGCGTTTGAGCGCGGTTTCGAATTCACGCACCAGGTCTTCGGCCTCGTCCTCTAGCTCCAGATCGGAATCGCGCAGAACGCGGAACGCACAATGGCCGCTCAGGGAATAACCGGGAAACAAGGCGCCCAGATGGATCAGCAACAGGTTCTCCAGCGGGAAAACGCGGCAATCGCGCCCCTTGGCGGGCAGATGCACAAAGCGGTTGATCTGTTGGGGGATCGGCAAAAGCGCCTGCAGCCGATGGCCGTCGCTGTCGCGCTCCAGCTGAAGCGCTAGGCAGAACCCCGTATTGGGAATGAAGGGGAAGGGATGTGCCGGGTCGATCGCCAGCGGCGACAGCACCGGGAACACCTTGTTCAGGAAATGCTGTTCCAGATGCGCCTTGTCGCGCTTGTTCAGCCGCGACGGCGTCAGGATATGAATGCCCTGTTCGACCATCTCTCGCTTGAGACGCTTCCAGACCGTCTGTTGCGATTGCAGCAGGCGGCGCGCGTCGCGGTCGATCAGCACCAGCTGTTCGGCCGGTGTCAGCCCGTCGGCGGCCGGGGTCGTGTTGCCTTCTTTGGCCAGTTCGCGCAGGCCGGCCACGCGCACGGTATAGAATTCGTCCAGGTTGGTGGCCGATATGGACAGAAACCGCAACCGTTCCAGCAGGGGCACGCGGGGATTGCGCGCCTCGTCCAGCACACGCCAGTTGAAGCCCAGCCAGCTTAGCTCTCGATTGCAGAACCGCTTTGGCCCGACCCTGTGGGTTTCAGGAATTTCCACCGGTTCGGGCAGGGGGGCGTTCAGGAAATCGGCAGGTGTCATGGCTGTTCTGGTTCCGATGCAAACCCGGTTATCGCCCGTTCCCGCGGTCATTGTCCAGCACCTGCGCGGCCAGGCGTTCAGAGATCTTTCGCCCCTCGGCCAGCGCGCGGGCATCCAGCAGGGCGACCAGCCCCTGCGCCGCCGCCAGCGACCGATCCATGCGCGCCACCAGATAGGGGATCAGCCGCGGCGGCACCTGAAGCTGACGATCGGCGAACAGCTTGACCAGCACCGCCGACAGCAGCGCGTCATCGGGGGCGTTCAGCGTGGCGGTGGTGGTGGCCTGCATCCGGCTGATCAGGTCGGGCAGGGCCAGGCCCCAGTCGCGCGGGGGCTGGCGCGCGGTCAACAAAAGGTGCCCGCCTTCGGCCAACAGAAGGTTGTGCAGATGAAACAGGTTGACCTGTGCCGCGTCATCGCCCGCGATCCGCTCGACATCTTCCACGGCCACGACACCGCCGGCCGCCAGCGCGGGCACATCTGCCGCCGTCAGATCAGGGGCGGCGACCAGCCGCGCACCGGCGACGTCGGCCCAGACATGCGCCAGATGTGTCTTGCCTGACCCCGCTGGCCCTACCAGCAGCAACTTTTGTTGCGGCCATTCCCGCCAGTCGTCGATCTGCGCCACCGCCAGCGCATTCGCCGGGGAAACGAAGAAATCCGCGCGACCCCGCGCCACGCGCACAGGCAGATCGAACGTCAGCTGTTGGGCCATTCAGTCGTCTTCCCCGGTCACCGACCGGCCGGTATACAGGCGACTGTCCGTATACTGATCCGCCGCGAACCGGATCAGCACGCCCAGAACCGCCGCCACTGGCACGGCGACCAGTAATCCGACAAAGCCGAAAATGCTGCCAAAGCCCGCCAGCGCCAGCAGAATCCAGACCGGATGCAGCCCGACACTGCTGCCGACCAGCTTGGGCGTGATGAAATTGCCTTCCAGTATCTGGCCGCCGATATAGATGACCGCCACCAGCCCGATCATCACCCAGTCGCCCCAGAACTGAAACACCGCCAGCCCGATGGCCAGAACCCCGCCTGTGATCGAGCTGACATAGGGAATGAAGGCCAGCAGACCCGACAGCAAACCCACCACCAGCCCGAATTGCAGCCCCACCAGCATCAGCGTGATCGCATAGAAGGTGGCCATGATCAGGCAGACCGTGCCCTGGCCCCGGATGAAGGAGGACAGCGTGTGGTCGATCTGGCCCGCCAGGCGGCGGATCACCGGCGCATGGTCGCGCGGCAGATAGCCGTCGATCTTGGCCACCATCCTGTCCCAGTCCAGCAACAGGTAAAAGGCGACGACCGGCACGATGAACAACAGCATCACGATGTTCAGCACGCTCATGGCCGAGGACAGCACCGTATTGAGAACTTCGCCGCCGCGGGCCTGAATCGTTTCGCCCAGCGATTGCAGCGACCGGCGCAGGATCGATTCCGGCTCGATCATCGAGGGAAAGCGCTGCGTCAGGAATTCCTGCAATTGGCCGAACAGTTTTGGCGTCATCTGCACCAGCGCGGATGTCTGTTCGACGAAAAGCGGGATGATGACCAGCATGGCCACGATAAAGATCAGCGCCGTGGACAACATGATGATCGTGGTGGCCAGAACCCGCGACAGGCCCCAGCGTTGCAGCCTGTCGGCGACCGGATCCAGAAAATACGCGATGGCCGCCCCCAGCACAAACGGCAGCATCACATCGCCCAGGAACCACAATACGACAAAGAATACCGCCGCGGCGATGCCCCAGTATCGGGCCTGTTGCTGAACGGGCAGGGCCATATGCCTCTCCAATCTGTATCGGATCAGTCTTGGATCAGGCCGTTGCGGGTTGCAAGTGTTGTGGTGAGTTTGTTTGCCGGTTCGGGCGCATGGCCGGGCCGAACCTGCCCCCCGGCCACCCTGTCGGATGGCCGGAGGAGAGATGGATGGAGCTTATTTTTCCTTGATAAGACCCTGCATGGTGCCTTCGTCGCGCCATTTCGCGATCAGGTCATAGAACTTGATCGCCCCGGCGGCATAAACACCCGAAAGGAACCCGGTATAGCCGCCCTTCTTGGCGGTGCCTTCCGCGTTGTAATAACCAGGCGTGCAGGTCGAAAACAACGCGGTCCGACCGGGGAAGTCAACCTCGGCCTGATCCATTGCCGCGCACCAGGCTTCTTCGGCCTCTTGCGAAACCTCAAGCACCGGCACGTCTTCCTTGATCGCGGTGGATATCACATAGGCGATATGCTTGGCCTGTTCTTCCAGCATATAGGTAAAGTTGAACGCATAGCCGCCCTGAATCAGCCCCATGGTGAACATGTTGGGGAAGTGACGGGTCTGCAGGCCGTACAGCGTGCGCGGACGGTCTTTCCACTTGTCGACCAGCGACAGACCATCGCGGCCCTCGATCACATAGCCTTCACGCTTGGCATAGTTGGCTTCGGTGTTGAAACCGGTTGCGAAGATCACGCAATCGACCTCGTATTCCTTGTCGCCGCACCAGATCGAATTCTCGGTGAATTTGGTCGGGCCATGGCCTTCGGTATCGACCAGTTCAACGCCGGGCAGGTTGAAGGTTTCAAGATAGTGATCGTTGAAACCGGGCCGCTTGCAGCGCTGGCGATACCAGGCTTTCAGCTTGTCGGCGGTTTCCTTGTCCTTGACGTATTCGTCGGTCAGGCTGCGGATTTTTTCCATGGTCAGGAAATCGGCATATTCGGCGATTTCCCATTTTTCCGCCGGTTCCAGTTCGCCGAACGGCACCTTCAGGTCGATCCGTTTCAGGAACTTCTTCAGGTCTTCGATCGCTACGCGGGTCAGGTTGTCGTTGACCATGTCATGTTCGACGATGATGCCCGATGTAACCTGTTCGAAATTGAACATGCGTTCCTGCTGCCAGCCGGGTTTCAGCGATTTCACCCAGTCTTCATCGGTTTTGGCGTTATCGCGGAAATCGACCGATGTGGGCGTGCGCTGGAACACATATAGTTTCTTGGCCGAACGTCCCAGATGCGGAACCGCCTGAATGGCCGTGGCGCCGGTGCCGACGATGGCGACGCGCTTGTCTTTCAGCTTGTCCATCAGGTCGTCGGGGTTGTCCATCTTCATCTCGGGATGGCCGCCGGTATAGCCGTAATCCCAACGGCTGGTATGGAAGGTGTGGCCCTTGAACGTGTCGATGCCGGGGATGCCCGGCAGTTTCGGACGGCCCAGCGGGCCCGCCGACACATCAACGTAACGCGCGGCAAATTCATCGCCGCGATCGGTCGTGATGATCCAGCGTTTGCGATCTTCGTTCCAGCGGATGGTCTCGACGCCGGTCTGGAAATAGGCATCCTTGTAAAGGTCGAAATGCCGGGCGAATTTCTGGCAATAGGCGAAAATCTCGGGGCCATAGCTGTAGCGGTCCTTCGGCATATAGCCGACCTCTTCCAGCAGGGGCAGATAGACATAGGCCTCGATGTCGCATTGCACGCCGGGATAGCGGTTCCAATACCATGTTCCGCCGAAATCGCCGCCTTTTTCCAGGATCTTTACGTCTTCGACCCCGGCATTGCGCAGTTTGGCCGCCGTCAGCATGCCGCCGAAACCGGCGCCGATGATCATCACGTTCACGTCACGGACGATCGGATCACGCTCCAGCCGTTCGCTGATATAGGGGTCATCCAGATAGTGCTTGAAATCGGTTTTCGGGTCGATCTGCACGAATTGCTGGTTGCCGTCCTTGCGCAGGCGCTTGTCGCGCTCATAGGCATATTTTTCGCGCAGGGCGTCAGGGTCAAAGCCCAGTTCGTCATTCGTGGGCAGACGGTATTTCCGATTGGCCAGTTTTTCTTGAATACCCATGTTCGGTTCCTCCCGGACTCATCTCAGGCATAAAAATTCACAATGACGTGTTCGGTAGAACGAATGCAGCTGAAATGCAATTTCTAAAGGCGCCAAGCCCCCGCGACAAAAAATCGCCCCCTGTTTTGTTCCTCATGGGTTTGGCGGGGAAGACACCGGTTTCCAGCTGATGCAGCGGCTGGGCCGCGCTGTTCTTCAATCCCGACCTGACGTCAGGCGGCGGGCAGTCCTGCAAATTCTGTCGCGACCGCGCCTGGATTGTATGACGCTGCAGACTGGCCCTTTGTGCGCTTGTCTGGCCGTGGGCGATGGCATAGACGAAGGCAAACGCCAGTTTCGGAGCGCCAAATGCGTCTGTCCCGCTATTTCCTGCCTGTCCTGAAAGAAGACCCGTCCGAAGCCTCGATCGCCAGCCACCGGCTGATGCTGCGCGCGGGCATGATCAAGCAGGCGGCGGCGGGCATCTATTCCTGGCTGCCGCTGGGCTTCAAGGTGCTCAAACGCATCGAACAGATCGTGCATGAGGAACAGCAGCGCGCGGGCCATATCCCGATGCTGATGCCCACGCTGCAATCGGCCGATCTGTGGCGCGAAAGCGGGCGCTATGACGATTATGGCGACGAGATGCTGCGCATCAAGGACCGGCATGGCCGCGACATGCTGTATGGTCCCACCAATGAAGAGCTGATCACCGATATTTTCCGCGCCCATGTGAACAGTTACAAGGACTTGCCGCTGACGCTGTATCACATCCAGTGGAAATTCCGGGACGAAGTCCGCCCCCGCTTCGGCGTGATGCGGGGCCGCGAGTTTCTGATGAAGGACGGCTATAATTTCGACCTGACCAAAGAGGACGCGCTGCATGCCTATAACCGGCATCTGGTCAGCTATATCCGCAGCTATGAACGCATGGGGTTGCAGGCGATCCCGATGCGCGCCGATAGCGGCCCCATTGGCGGCGACGATACGCATGAGTTTCTGGTGCTGGCGGAAACCGGCGAATCCGAGGTTTTCTATGACAGCGCCGTCACCGATATCCGGCTGGGCGCGCGCGACATCGACTATGACGATGTGGCCCAGTGCCGGGGCGTGATGGAAGAATTCACCGCTCTTTATGCCCGCACCGATGAAACCCATGACGAAACGGTCTTCGCGCAGGTGCCCCAGGACCGTCGCCGGTCTGCACGCGGCATCGAGGTTGGGCAAATCTTCTATTTCGGCACCAAATATTCCGATCCGATGGGGGCGAGCGTCGTCGGTCCTGATGGCACCAGAACGCCTGTTCACATGGGCAGCCACGGCATCGGCGTGTCCCGCCTGCTGGGCGCGATCATCGAGGCCAATCATGACGAACGCGGCATCATCTGGCCCGAAGGTGTCACGCCGTTCCATGTCGGCATCGTCAACCTCAAACAGGGCGACGATCAGGCGGATGCGGCCTGCGATATGCTTTATTCCGCGCTGGTGGCCAAGGGGCTGGAGCCGCTTTACGATGATCGCGAAGAACGCGCCGGGGGCAAATTCGCCACGATGGACCTGATCGGTCTGCCCTGGCGCATCACCGTCGGGCCGCGCGGGCTGAAAACGGGCGTGGTCGAACTGACCAGCCGGCGCACCGGCGAAAGCGTCGAAATGACGCCAGAGGCCGCCGTGGCGCGGCTGGCAGAGATCTATGCGCAGACGCAGGGGTGATCCTGCACAATACTGACGCGGATGTGACTGACCCGACCCCGGTTCGGGTTCGACGGGGCGCGATATCGGCCTAGCTTGGTATGTCATCATGACCAAGGAGAAGACCGATGCGCCCGCTTTCCGTATTCGCCCTGATGCTGGCCGCGCCGCTGCTGATACCCGCCGGGATCGCCCGCGCCGAAAACTGGGATTACGGCCGCGCCAATGTGCCGGACTTTCAGCCCGCCTTTGACGGCCAGACCCGCGCGCCCAAGCTGCAGAGCGGCGTGGAATTGCAGGCCGAAACCATCGCCACCGGTCTTGACCATCCCTGGGGGATCGAGGTGATGCCGGATGGCGCGTTGCTGGTGACCGAACGCGCCGGGCGGCTGCGGCTGATTGCCCCCGATGGAACCGTCGGCGCGCCCATAAAGGGCGTGCCGCAGGTTCATGCCGAAGGGCAGGGCGGGCTGCTGGATGTGGCTCTGTCGCCCGGTTTCGCGCAGGACAGGGGTCTCTATCTGACCTATGCCAAGCCCGTCGCGGGCGGTTCGGCCACGGCCGCCGCGCGTGCCCGCCTGTCGCCGGACGGCACCAGCCTGCAGGACGTGACCGAGATTTTCGTCCAGACGCCCGCCTCGCGCCGGTCGCAGCATTACGGATCGCGCATCGTGATCGACGGCGATCATCTTTACATCACCACGGGCGAGCATTTCGCGCCGTCCGAGCGTGTCTATGCGCAGGATCTTGACAAGACCTATGGCAAGGTCGTGCGCCTGACGCGCGATGGCGGCATTCCCGCCGACAATCCCTTTGCCGAACAGCCTGGCGCGCTGGGCGCGATCTGGACGCTGGGCCACCGCAATGTGCAGGGCGCGGCAATGGGCCCCGACGGGCGGCTTTGGGCACTGGAGCACGGCCCCAAGGGCGGTGACGAGTTGAACCTGATCCAGAAGGGCGCGAATTACGGCTGGCCGGTGGTCAGCTATGGCGAGAATTACAGCGGCTCGCCGGTCGGATCAGGCGCGCCGCGCGCGCCAGAGTTTACCGAGCCGCGCTATTACTGGGATCCGGTGATCGCGCCCGGGAATTTCCTATTCTATGACGGCGCGATGTTTGCGGATTGGCAGGGCGACATCCTGATCGCCTCGTTGAATCCCGGCGGGGTTGTGCGGCTGAAACTGGACGGCGACCGGATCACCGGCGAAGAACGGTTTCGCGTCGGCAAGGGGCGGGTCCGTGACCTGGCGGTCGCCCCGGATGGCGCGCTTTTGGCGCTGATCGACGCCGATGATGGCGCGGTGCTGCGCCTGACCCCGGAAAGCGGCGGCTGAGCGCGACTTGACGGCGTGCGCGATCCGCACCAAGGTCCGCGCCGAACAGAGCCAACGGATAAGACCTTGAACATGGCAGGCAGCCCCGCCCCCTTCGCCGCTTTTGAATGGATGATCGCCTGGCGATACCTGCGGGCGCGCCGCGCCGAAGGCGGGGTCAGCGTCATGACGTGGATTTCGCTGATCGGCATCACGCTGGCCGTTTTCGCCCTGATCGCCACCCTGTCGGTGCGCGCGGGCTTTCGCGCGGAATTCGTTGACACGATTCTAGGCGCGAATGCCCATGCCACGGTCTATTCGGGGCCCTATGTTTCGCAGACGGGTCAGACGGTGCGGACGATCGCCGATTATCAGGGCATGGCAGCGCGGGTGGCACAGGTGCCCGGCGTGATCACGGTCGCGCCGCTGGTCAAAGGGCAGGTGATGACCGCCGCCAATGGCCGCAACGCCGGGGTAGAGGTGTTCGGAATCACGCAGGCCGATCTGCAGAACATTCCGCGCATCGCCCATCCCGAAGCCAGCCAGGGCAGTATCGCCGATTTCAATGAAGGTATTGCCATCGGGTCGGGCGTGGCCCAGACACTGGGTGTCGGGGTCGGGGACCGTATCCGGCTGATATCGGCCGAGGGGGTCAAAACCGCCTTTGGCACCAGCCCGCGGGTGAATGCCTATACGGTGGTCTATATCTTCACCGCCGGGCGCTATGACATCGACCGCACCCGCGTCTATATGCCCTTTGCCGAAGCCCAGAGCTATTTCAACCGCGAAGGCGTGGCCGACGAGCTGGAGGTCATGGTGAACGATCCCGATGCCATCGACGCGATGGTGCCCGACCTGATGCGGGCGGGCGGCGACCGGTCTCTGGTCTGGACCTGGAAGGATGCCTCGGGCGCATTCCTGCGCGCGCTGACGGTCGAGGACAATGTGATGTTCGTGATCCTGTCGATCCTGGTGCTGATCGCGGCGATGAATATCGTTTCCGGCCTGATCATGCTGGTCAAGAACAAGGGCCGCGATATCGGTATCCTGCGCACCATGGGGCTGAGCGAGGGATCGGTGCTGCGGATCTTTTTCATCTGCGGCGCGTCGGTGGGCATGATCGGCACGATCGCGGGGGTGGTTCTGGGCGTGCTGTTCACGATCTATATCGACACGATCTTTTCGGCGGTGAATTACCTGTCGGGCGGCGGGGTCTGGGATCCGTCGATCCGCGGCATCTATGCGCTGCCCGCCAAATTGCAGTGGAACGATGTTGCATCGGCGGTGATACTGTCGCTGGGGCTGTCCTTTATCGTCACCATTTTTCCCGCCCGGCGCGCCGCGCGGATGAACCCGGTCGAGGCACTGCGCTATGAATGACGTGTTGCGGCTGGAAAACATCGAAAAGATTTATAACAGGGGCAAGCCGGCACAGGTTTCGGTATTGCAGGGCGCCAGCCTGACCGTGGGCCGTGGCGAGGTTGTGGCCCTGGTTGCGCCTTCGGGGGCGGGCAAATCCACGCTGCTGCATATCGCGGGGCTGCTGGACACCCCCGACAGCGGGCGCGTCAGCATCGTCGGGCAGGATGTCACCGCGCTGTCTGACCGCAAGCGCACCGCGATCCGGCGCGGACAGGTCGGGTTCATCTATCAGTTTCACCACCTTCTGCCCGAATTCACCGCGCTGGAAAACATCGTGCTGCCGCAACTGGCCAACGGCATTGCGCGCACCGCCGCCCAAACACGCGCGCGCGATCTGCTGGGCCGCGTCGGCGTGGCCGCCCGCGCCGATCACCGGCCCGCCGAATTGTCTGGTGGTGAACAACAGCGCGTGGCCTTCTGCCGGGCACTGGCCAATGGGCCGGCACTGTTGCTGGCGGATGAACCCACCGGCAACCTGGACCCGGCCACATCCGACACGGTGTTTGAAACGCTGATGGGGCTGGTGCGCGATACCGGCCTGTCGGCGCTGATTGCCACGCATAACATGGCATTGGCCGCGCGGATGGACCGTATAGTGCGGCTGCAGGCCGGCCGCGTGGTCTGACCTAGCGCAACTGGGTCAGCATCACCCCTGCCGCCATCAGCGCGATACCCGCCACGCGGGTCAGGCTTATCGGATCGGGTTTTGATCCCATCAGGCCGAAATGGTCGATCACGCCGGCGCTGACCAACTGCCCCAGCAGCACGAAAAACACCGCATTCCCCACGCCGAACCGCGGTGCGATATAGGTGATGGTCAGGATGTAATAGGCCATCAGCCCGCCGGCCAGAAACAGGTATTTGGGCACATGCAGCACGCCCGGAATGGCCCGCGTTTCCCCGCTGAGCGCCACGACAACCGCCGCGCACAGGAACGCCACGAACATCATGCAGACCGCACCGGCGGGCGCGCTGCCCAGCCGGACTCCAAGCTGGGCATTCAGCGCGGCCAGAACCGGAACACCGATACCGGCTGACAGCATGATCGCGCCATAGCGCAACAGATCAGTGGTAGGGATCATCATGGCCTCGATTTTTCCAAAGGTTTTTGGTAACGCGTCGCGTCAGTCTTCATGGCCGGGCAGGGGCGGTTCGGCCAGCAGATGGATGATGCCGCCGATACCGGTTTCCAGATGCCCGGCGTCAATGACCCGCCCATAATCGGCCAGCAGGCGTTCGGTGAACATCATCTGCGCCCCCACGCCCTTGCCGGTTTTGCGCGCCAGGGTCAGGTCCTTGATCAGGGTGCGGGTATGGCCCTGCAACTTCCCCGATGCCATGCGAGGCAGATAATGGCGCAACAGCGCGGAATCGGCCCACCCGCCCGAGAAGGCATCAGACAGCCGCGTGGTGTCCAGCCCGAAGCGCGACGCCATGTCCAGCGCCTCGGCAATGCCGCACATCGCGCTGCTGATGATGATCTGGTTGCACAGCTTGGTGGCCTGGCCCGATCCGACCGCCCCCAGATGCGTGATGTTGCTGGCGATATTCTGCATCTCGGTGCGCGCGAATTCCACATCCGCATCTGCGCCGCCCACCATCACCGCCAGCGTGCCGGCCCGCGCGCCCACCGGCCCGCCAGAAACCGGCGCATCGACCCAGCCCATGCCATTGGCCGCGCGCAGCCGATCGGCCATGTCGCGGCTGCGCAGCGGATCGGCGGTGGTGTGGTCGATCAGAACCCGCGCGCGCGGGCTGGCGGCGCTGGCCACACCGTTTTCGCCGAACACGACCTGTTCAACCGCATCGGTGTCGAAGACGCACAGCGCCACGATATCGCATGTTTCGGCCAGGGCGCGCGGGCTGTCGGCCCACACAGCGCCTGCATCCAGCGCGTGTTGCGACCGATCACGGCTGCGCCCCCAGACATGCAGTGCGTGCCCCGCCAGCAAGCTGCGTTCGGCGATGGGCCAGCCGATATCGCCCAGCCCGATGAATCCGATGCTTGTCATGTTGTCCTCCCTTGTTGGCGGCAGCATATGCGCAGCTTCCCGTAGGGGGAAGCCCGTTCAGACGATTGCACCGGGCGGGGGCCTGTGCAACTCTGGCCAAAACGGAAAGGGCCGAAAATGCGGGTGATGGGTGTTGCGGGTTTGGGCATGCTGGGGCTGCTGGCGGGGTGCATGCCGCAGGTGCAGGCGGGGCGCGCGAATTTCAACGATTATTGCGCGGGCTGCCATGGCGCCGATGCACGTGGCGGCGGGCCGCTGGCCACCGGGCTGGGCCTCAGCGCCCCGGACCTGACCCTGATATCGGCCCGCAATGGCGGGTCATTTCCAACCACGCAGGTCATGTCTGTGATCGATGGGTATACCCGCGCCGATCAGCACGGCAGCAAGATGCCGGAATTCGGGCCGCTGTTGCAGGGCGATACGGTGCTGGTGGAATATGAAAACGGCGCGATGACGCCCACCCCGCGGGCGCTGGTGGAACTGGCGGCCTATCTGGAGAGTGTTCAAAGGTAGGGGGCGGGATTGGCCCAGAGGACCGAAAGGCGAAGATCAGGGAGCCTTTACCCGGTCTGATTGCGCGCAGGCGACCGCCATCAAGAAATTACCACGCCCGAACCAAGGGGGGCGAGAAGTGCCCGCCTCACGCCGCAGACGTGCCTTGGGCACAACGGGGCCGGTTCGGGTGCTGCCAAATCAGAGATTTGGCAAGGTTCCCTTGTTAACGCATTGAGCGGAACAGATGGGGGGTAAGGCGGGGCCGAACAGATCACCAGTTTGCGCATCAGCCTCGCGTGACCATAGGGCAGTTACGAAAACGGCAACATAGGTTTTCCGCAGCGATGTAAATAAGATGGAATGGCGTCTCGCCTCTCTTAGTCGAGGTTCTGCAAGGAGTGCTCGGCGATGCCGAGGCCTTGCAATCCCCCGAGAGCGCCAAGACGAGACGCCTCGAAACTTATCCAGCGGGCTGGCGAAACCAAAATCGCCTCATCAGGGTATCCCGGATTGATCCGGGGCCAACAGGGCAACTGCGCCGATTTTACTGAACCTCAAAGGTTGTGCTTCAAGGCAACGCTTTGTTTCTTATCCAAAACACCGTATCGGCGCTCCGGCAAATCACAACATTTACCGCCTCAAGTTAGGAGCAGATATAAAAGCGTCCATTATGAACACTCCTTTCTGCCCCCACAAAGGAGGTGCCACATATTTAGTGTGAGTCGCGCTCGATGTCAATATATGTGGTGTCACACATCCAGCTCCTCCACGAACCGCGCGTTCTCGCTGATATACTGGAACCGCATTTCGGGCCGCTTGCCCATCAGCCGTTCGATCAGGTCGGCGGTCTCTCCGGGTTCGTCCTCGTCGATTGATACGCGGATCAGCTTGCGGGTTTCGGGGTTCATGGTGGTGTCTTTCAGGTCCTTGGCGTCCATCTCGCCCAGGCCCTTGAACCGCTGCACGTCGATCTTGCCCTTGCCGCCCAGCCCCTTGGCCAGCATCAGCTCTTTTTCCGCGTCATCGGCCACATAAAGCCGCTTGGCCCCCTGCGTCAGCCGGTAAAGCGGCGGGCAGGCCAGATAGAGATGCCCGCGGTCGATCATCGGGCGCATCTGGGTGAAGAACAGCGTCATCAGCAGGGCGGCGATATGGGCGCCGTCGACATCGGCATCGGTCATGATGATGATCTTGTCATAGCGCAGATCGTCGATGTTGAACCGTGTTCCCATGCCGACCCCCAGCGCCTGGCACAGGTCGTTGATCTCGGCGTTCTGGCCCATCTTGGCGCTGGCCGCCCCCAGCACGTTCAGCACTTTGCCCCGCAGCGGCAGCAGCGCCTGATTGCGCCGGTCGCGCGCCATCTTGGCCGATCCGCCGGCGCTGTCGCCCTCGACGATGAACAGTTCGGTGCCTTCCTTGGACGTGGCCGAACAATCGACCAGCTTGCCCGGCAGGCGCAGCTTTTTCGTCGCTGTCTTGCGCTGGGTTTCCTTTTCGGCGCGGCGGCGCAGGCGTTCCTCGGCCCGCAGCACCAGAAAATCGAGGATTGCACCCGCCGCCTTGGTATCGGCGGCCAGCCAGTTGTCGAAATGGTCGCGCACAGCGCCTTCGACCAGACGCGCGGCCTCGGCGGTGGCCAGGCGGTCCTTGGTCTGGCCGACGAATTCAGGCTCGCGGATGAAACAGGACACCAGCGCGCAGCCGCCCGCGATCAGGTCTTCGCGGGTGATATCCTTGGCCTTGCGGTTGTTCACCAGCTCGCCATAGGCGCGGATGCCCTTGAGGATGGCGGCCCAGAAGCCCGCCTCGTGGGTGCCGCCCTCTGGCGTGGGGACGGTGTTGCAATAGGATTGGATGAACCCGTCGCGCGACGGCGTCCAGTTGATCGCCCATTCCACCTTGCCGGGGACATTGAACTTCTCGCCGAACTCGACCGTGCCGGCAAAGGGACGATC
>NZ_JBSRVX010000022.1:0-13108 GCF_055134745.1 Actibacterium sp. | reverse complement strand
TTGGTGCCATCGGGGAAGGTGGCTTCGACCTGCACATCGTGGATCATTTCAGGGATCCCCTCCATGCATTGGGCGGCGGTCACGACATGGGCGCCCGACTCCATCAGATCGGCGACGCTGCGCCCGTCGCGCGCACCCTCGACAACGAAATCACTGATCAGGGCGATGGCTTCGGGATGGTTCAGCTTGACGCCACGCGCCAGCCGGGCGCGGGCAACCATCGCGGCCATGCTGATCAGCAGCTTGTCTTTTTCGCGTGGGGTCAGGTTCATTCGGTCTCCTATATCTGCCAGACACGGGGCAGCGGTCCGCCCCGCAATATCACAATCGCGCGCGCCAGCGCATGGCGCAACGCAAACACATCGCGCGCCACGAAGCGGGCCACGCATTTGCCATCCCAACCCGACGCCGCCGCCCCGTCATCGGGCAGGCAGGCGCGCAGCGGGCCCAGCGCATCCTCGGCCCCCGGCGCCACCAGCGCCAGCGTGGCAAAGGCACGCGCCCCGTTCAACCCCGCCGCCGCATCGCGCCGCTGCAGGGTCTGCCCGGTCAGGCGCAGGGGTTCGACCAGAACCGGCAAACCGTTCCGGGTAACGCTGCGCTGATCATGAAACAACAGATGCGACAGCGTTTCGCCCATCGCCGCGCGGCCCAGAACCACCATTTCGCATATCAAAAGGCAGGCATTCCCCTGCAACGCAACCGTGGTGCGACGGTGCAGGGCCGAATTGTCGAAAAGAATCGTCTCTTGCGGCAGCCAGTCCAGCCTGCCGCCGTCACCAACCCGCAGATCGACATTCAGTTCCGCCACCCCACCCGAGGCGGCATAAGCGCGCTCGGCCGTCTGGGTTGTGGCGGTGGCCCGCGCCCCGGGGGCCAACGACAGGGCGAACTGCAGCCTGTCGCCACCGGTCAACCCGCCTGCGGTATTGAGAAACACCACCTCGGGCGCGGCCCCATGATTGCGGGGCAGCACCGCCTTGGCCGATCCGGACTGATGCAGTCGCACCAGACGCGCACCGCCCGCCGCCGCCGCCAGGTCGACCCGCGCATCGCCATGCGCCCGCTGCATCCGTGTGGTGATCGTTGAACCGTCCAACTTGTCCCCCTGAGGATGTTGTAAGCGGCAGTGCCGGTCATGGAAAGTCTACCACATTGCTGCATCGCAGCAATGGGCCAGATTGCCACCGGCCCGCATTCCTGCGCGAACAAATGCCTAAATTTTCGGCAATTTTCCCTATGGCCATCGGCGCAAAGCGGTGGAACCCACTGGAACAGCCCCGGACAATTGTGTAACTCCGTGGCATGACCCAGACCCTGACGATCCGCCGCCCCGATGACTGGCACCTGCATCTGCGCGATGGCGCGGTGCTGGCGGCCGTTCTGCCCGAAACCGCGCGCCATTTCGCCCGCGCCATCGTGATGCCCAATCTGGTGCCGCCGGTGGTGACCGGGGCCGATGCCGCCGCCTATCGCGACCGCATTCTGGCCGCCCTGCCTGCGGGAATGGATTTCACGCCGCTGATGACGCTGTATCTGACCGAGGCGACCGATCCCGCCGATGTCGCCGCCGCCCATGCCGGCGGTCTGATCGCGGCGGTCAAGCTTTATCCCGCCGGGGCCACGACCAATTCGGCCTCTGGCGTGCGCGATTTCGACAAGGTGCGCGGCGTTCTGGAAAAAATGGCCGAGATCGGCCTGCCGCTTTGTGTGCATGGCGAGGTGACGGACCCGGCGGTGGATATCTTCGACCGCGAGGCGGTGTTCATCGACCGCGTGCTGGAACCCCTGCGCCGCGCCACGCCGGGGCTGCGGGTGGTGATGGAACATATCACCACATCGCAGGGGGTCGATTATGTTCTGGCCAATGACCGCGATCTGGGCGCGACGATCACCACCCATCACCTGATCATCAACCGCAACCACATCCTGGTCGGCGGCATCCGCCCGCATTACTATTGCCTGCCGGTCGCCAAGCGCGAAAGCCACCGTCTGGCGCTGGTGCAGGCGGCCACCGGCGGCGATGCGCGGTTCTTTCTGGGTACCGATTCAGCACCGCATGTCGATGCGCTGAAGGAACATGCCTGTGGCTGCGCCGGTATCTTTTCGGCATCCAATACGCTGTCCTGCCTGGCCGAGGTGTTCGAGGCCGCCGGCGCGCTGGACCGGTTGGAAGGCTTCGCATCGCTGAACGGTCCTGCCTTCTATGGAGTGCCAGCGAATGAATCGCGGATCACGCTGGAAAAGGGTGATCCGGTCGCCTATCCGGCCAAGATCGAGACAGGGGCCGGACCCGTGACGCTGTTCGATCCGGGCTTTGCGCTGCATTGGCGCGTCATCCCATAGGCGGGGCGCCTGTTTCGGCCTCCGGCCGGGGGTATTTGGACCAAGAATAAGCAAGGGTAGCACGATGATCCCATCCTCTTTTCCCGACAAGGCTGAAATCGCGCGGCTGACCGCGAAGATGCTGCTGGAAATCGGCGCGGTGAATTTCCGTCCCGCCGATCCGTTCACGCTGGCCTCGGGCCTGCCCTCGCCCACCTATATCGACTGCCGGCGGTTGATTTCCTTTCCACGCATCCGTTCGGTGCTGATGGATTTTCTGGCCGTCACCGTGATGCGCGACGCCGGGTTCGAGGCGTTCGACAATATCGCGGGCGGCGAAACGGCGGGCATTCCCTTTGCAGCCCTGATGGCCGAGCGGCTGGCCCTGCCGATGAGCTATGTGCGCAAGAAGCCCAAGGGCTATGGCCGCAATGCCCGGATCGAGGGCGTGATGACCGAAGGCGAGCGGGTGCTGCTGGTCGAGGATCTGACCACCGATGGCGGATCAAAGCTGTCCTTTGTCGATGCGATCCGCGAAACCGGGGCGGTCTGCGGGCATACTGCGGTGATCTTCTATTACGGGATATTTGAGGGCACGACCGAGCGGCTGGCCGATCACGGCGTGGCGCTGCACCATCTGTGCACCTGGTGGGATGTGCTGGCCGAGGCCCGCGAACAAGGCGCCTTTGACGCGGCAACGCTGGCCGAGGTCGAATCATTCCTGCGCGCCCCCCGGGCCTGGCAAGAGGCCCGGCAGGGAAAATAACCGGCCACCCCAAAGTGGCGGGTAACACCTGTGTAACATGGCAAGCGGAAAGCCGCCCACTGCATATGGACGGCAAAGGTGTGAATTTGGCAAGATCGTGTAGTATGGACCTTGCCCACAATCCATCCACAGAAATATACAATTTGCGTTTTGACCCCGAAACCCCGTATCCCGTCACGCCATGGACAGGGGCAGCCAATGAACGAGATCGCAGCGATCCGGCAAACACAAACCGGCACTGACAGCGGCGGCACACTGCCGCACAGCACCGAAGCCGAGCAGCAACTGCTGGGCGCGATCCTGACGAATAACGATGTATTCGACCGGATCGCGTCGATCTTGCAGCCGCATCATTTTTATGACCCGCTGCATCAGCGCATCTATGAGATCGCCGCCGCCCGCATCCAGAAGAACGCGCTGGCCTCGCCGGTGACGCTCAAGGCGTTTCTGGAGGATGACGAGGGGCTGAAGGAACTGGGCGGCCCCGCCTATCTGGCGCGTTTGGCGGGGGCGGCGATTTCTTCCTTTGCGGCGCGCGACTATGCCCAGATGATCTATGATTTCGCCATCCGGCGCGAGTTGATCCGGCTGGGCGGCGACATCGCCGCCAAGGCCACCAAGGTGGATGTCGAGAATGACCCCAAGGCCCAGATCGTCGAGGCCGAACAGGCGCTTTACAAGCTGGGCGAGCAGGGACAGTCGGAAACCGGGTTCCAGTCTTTCCTGAAGGCCGTGACCGATGCCGTGAACGTTGCCAATGCCGCCTATCAGCGTGAAGGCGGGCTGGCGGGCCTGTCGACCGGGCTGATCGACATGGACAAGAAGCTGGGCGGGCTGCACCGGTCGGACCTGCTGATCCTGGCCGGGCGGCCGTCGATGGGCAAGACATCGCTGGCCACCAATATCGCCTTCAACATCGCCAAGTCCTATCGCAGGGGCACGCTGGCCGATGGCAGCGAGGGCGCGGTGGATGGCGGCGTGGTGGGCTTTTACAGCCTTGAGATGAGCGCCGAACAGTTGGCCGCGCGGATTTTGTCCGAAGCATCCGAAGTGCCCAGCGAACAGATCCGCCGCGGCGACATGACCGAAGCCGAGTTTCGCCGTTTCGTCGAGGCCGCAAAGTCGCTGGAGGCCTGCCCGCTTTATATCGACGACACGCCTGCCCTGCCGATCAGTCAGCTTGCCGCCCGCGCCCGCCGCCTGAAACGCACGCATGGGCTGGATGTGCTGTTTGTCGACTATCTGCAACTGGTGCGCCCCGCGACCGCCAAGGACAGCCGCGTGAACGAGGTGTCCGAGATCACGCAAGGGTTGAAGGCAATCGCCAAGGAACTGGATATCCCCGTCGTGGCACTGTCGCAATTGTCACGTCAGGTCGAAAACCGCGAAGACAAGCGCCCGCAACTGTCGGATCTGCGCGAATCGGGCTCGATCGAGCAGGATGCCGATGTCGTGATGTTCGTCTATCGCGGCGAATATTACAAAGAGCGCGAAAAACCCGGCGATGACAATCTGGAAGCCATGGCCAAATGGCAAGAAGAAATGGCCGCCCTGCATGGCAAGGCCGAGGTTGTCATCGGCAAGCAGCGTCACGGCCCCATCGGCACGGTTGATTTAAGTTTCGAGGGCCGATTCACCCGGTTTGGCAATCTGGTAAAACCCTGGCAACAGGGCGGTGAAGACCGTTTCTGATACCGGGCAGCCCCAACGAAAGACCCCTTTATGACCGGTGACAGGCACGATGACATCGGGCATCGAAAATCTGCCTGGCGCGAGGCTCTTGCCGAATGGTCGCGCCCGCTGCTGACCGTTTTCGCGCTTTCGGGGCGCATCGCGCCGGGGCTGATCGCGATACTGGTGTTTCTGGGCGGGCTGGTATTGCTGCTGTCCAGCGCCCTGCCCGAAGAAAACTGGCGCACCGAAGTATTGCGCGACACGCTGCCCCTGCCCTTTGCCGAAGCCTCGCATCTGTCGGCCAGCCTGGCCGGGCTGGCGCTGATCGTGTTGGCGCGCGGGCTGGCGCTGCGTATGGCGCAGGCGCGTTGGGCGGCGATGGTGTTGCTGCTGGCGGGGGCGGTCTTTTCACTGATCAAGGGTCTGGACTGGGAAGAAGCCGCCCTTCTGGTGGCTGTCGCCGCCGCCCTGCATGCCACGCGCAAATCGTTTTACCGGCGGGGTGACTGGCGCAGCTTTCGCCCCGGTCCGGGCTGGCTGCTGCTGGTGGCCATCACCCTGGCGGCAGTGACGATCATCGGCTTTCTGGGCTATCGCAACGTCGGTTATCGCAGCGAATTATGGTGGAGCTTTGCCTGGCATGGCGATGCCCCCCGCTTTCTGCGCGCCACCTTTGCGCTGACGATCGCGATAGCCACCCTGACGCTGGATGCCCTGATCAACCGCCCCGTGGTGCCACGCCCGCATACTGTCGCCATTCCGGGTGCGGTGCGCGCGCTGCTGAACGATTGCCCCGAAGCCACAAGGCAGGTGGCGCTGCTGGGCGACAAGCAGTTCCTGATTTCGCCCGCGCAGGATGCCTTTGTGATGTATGCCGTGTCCGGGCGCAGCTGGGTCTGCCTGGGCGGGCCGGTGGGGGATGTGACGGCGGGGGCAGCGCTGATCTGGGATCTGGCCGAACGGGCCGACCGTGTGGGCGGGCGGGTGGTGTTCTATGCCGTTCCGCCGACCTCGATCATCCAGTTGCTGGATCTGGGCCATGCCATTCTGAAAACCGGTGAAGTGGCGCGCATCGACCTGCCGGCCTTTACGCTGGATGGTCCTGCGCGCAAGGATCTGCGCTATGCCCGCAGCCGGGCCGCACGCGACGGGCTGCGCTTTGATATTGTGCCCTGCGATCAGGTGCCCGGCATGATCGAGCAGTTGCGAGCGGTGTCCGATGCCTGGCTGTCCACCCGCAAGGGCGCGGAAAAGGGGTTTTCGCTGGGCCGGTTCGATACCGAATACCTGGCGGAGTTCGACCTGGCCGTGATGTGGCAGGGTGACAGGATCGTGGCCTTTGCCAATCTGTGGCGTGGGGCAGACAAGATGGAACTCGCCATTGATCTGATGCGCTATCTGCCCGGAATCACGCCGGTGATGATGGATGCGCTGATGACCGAAACAATTCTTTATGGGCGCGATCAGGGATATCGCTGGTTCAATCTGGGCGCGGTGCAATTATCGGGCCTCAGCCGGCATCCGCTGGCACCGATGTGGAACAAGATCGGCACCCTGATCTACCGGCGCGGCGATGAGTTTTACAACTTTGAAGGCCTGCGCGCCTTCAAGCAGAAATTCGGCCCCGTCTGGACCCCGCAATACCTGACCTGCCCCGGCGGCTGGTCGATTCCGACCGCCCTGGTCGAGGTGGCGCAGCTGATCTCGCGCCCGCTGGCGGCGCGCACCTAGGACAGGCCGTCGCGGTTTTCCCTTGACCTTCGCCGCCCGCCAAACCAAACCGATGCGCATGGCGACTGGTATTCTGACCATTGATCTCGACGCGCTGGTGCGCAACTGGAAGGCGCTCGACCGGGCGTCGGGTGCAGGCGTGGAAACGGCTGCCGTGGTCAAGGCCGACGGCTATGGGCTGGGCGCGGTTCAGGTCGCGCGCGCGCTGGCGCGGGCCGGGGCGCGCCGGTTCTTTGTCGCCGTCGCCGAAGAAGGCGCCGCCCTGCGGGATGCCTTGGGGCGCGGCCCGGAAATCTGCGTGTTTTCCGGCCATATGGCGGGCGATACCGATATGATCGGCGATCTGGACCTGATCCCGATGCTGAATTCGATCGACCAGCTGACCCGCCATTTCGAGGCCCTGCCCGGCCACGGCTTCGGCATTCAACTGGATACCGGCATGAACCGGCTGGGGATGGAACCCGCCGAATGGGCCGCCGTCGCCGAGATCGCCCTGGCCGCGGAACCCCGCCTGATCATGAGCCACCTTGCCTGTGCCGACGAACCCGACCATGCCATGAATGCCCGGCAACTGGATCTGTTCAGGGCGATGACCGATGGCGCGGGGGTGCCGCGCTCGCTGTCGGCCACCGGCGGCATCCTGCTGGGCGCCGATTACCATTTCGACATCACCCGCCCCGGGGTCGGCCTGTATGGCGGCCTGCCATTCGACGATGCCGCCCCCGTGGCGCATCTGTCGCTGCCGGTGATCCAGACACGCGCGCTGGAGCCGGGCGAAACCGCCGGCTATGGCTGCACCTGGACGGCCGAAACCCCCGCCACCATCGCCACCGTGGCCGCAGGTTATGCCGATGGCCTGATCCGCGCGATGGGCAATCGCGGCCACCTGTTTCACGAAGGCACGCCCTGCGCGATTGTCGGACGCGTGTCGATGGACCTGATCACGGTCGACATCACCCATCTGCCCGCCCCGCCCAGGGCGCTGGACATCCTGTGCCCCGATCAGACGGTCGACGATCTGGCCAATGATGCCGGCACCATCGGCTATGAAATCCTGACATCGCTGGGGGCACGGTATCAGCGGCGCTATACCGGGGGAATGGCATGACCCTCTTGCAGCCGCTGTCGGTTCTGGGCCGCACCGTCCTTGGCCTGGTCGCGGGCTTGGGGCGCGGCATGATGTTCATGGGGCTGACCCTGGCCGCCATCCTGCGCCCACCCTATTACTTTCGCGAACTGGGCCATGCGCTGCTGACCATCGGCTATTTCAGCCTGCCGGTGGTCGGGCTGACGGCGGTTTTCACCGGCGCCGCGCTGGCCTTGCAGATCTATGCCGGCGGCAGCCGCTTCGACGCCGCCGCCGTGGTGCCCTCGATCGTGGCGATCGGCATGACGCGCGAACTGGGCCCGGTGCTGGGCGGGCTGATGGTGGCCGCGCGCGTCGCCAGTTCGATCGCCGCAGAGATCGGCACGATGAAGGTGACCGAACAGATCGACGCGCTGGTTACCCTGTCGACCGATCCGATGCGCTATCTGACCGCGCCGCGCGTTCTGGCGGCCACGCTGACCGTGCCGCTGCTGGTGGGGGTGGGCGATGCCATCGGCATCTTCGGCGGCTATCTGGTCGGGATCGAGCGGCTGGGCTTCAACCCAGCCACCTATCTGAACAACACAGTCGATTTCCTGGAATTCTGGGATATCGGTTCGGGCATGATCAAGGGCGCGGTCTTCGGCTTTCTGATCGCACTGACGGGCTGCTATTTCGGCATGAATTCGGGCCGCGGCGCACAGGGCGTGGGCCGGGCCACCAAATCGGCGGTGGTGGCGGCCTCGGTGCTGATCCTGGCCGCCAATTACATCCTGACAGAGGCCTTCTTTACCTCATGATCGAACTGCGCGGCGTCCATAAGGCCTTCGGGCGCAATCAGGTGCTGCGCGGCGTGGATCTGCTGGTGCCACGCGGCGAAAGCATGGTGATCATCGGCGGCTCGGGCACCGGAAAATCGGTGATGCTGAAATGCGTCCTGGGGCTGGTCAAACCCGATGCAGGCACCATCCTGGTCGATGGCCAGGACGTGACCCAGGCCGATCGCGATGCGTTTCTGGCCAGTTTCGGGATGCTGGTCCAGGGCGGCGCGCTGTTCGACAGCCTGACGGTCTGGCAAAACGTGGCCTTCCGGCTGTTGCGCGGATCGCTCAAACGCCCCGCCGACGAAGCCCGGGCAACAGCCATCGAAAAACTGCGCCGCGTCGGGCTGAAACCCGAGGTGGCCGATCAATACCCCGCCGAATTGTCGGGCGGCATGCAAAAACGCGTGGGCCTGGCACGGGCCATCGCCGCCGATCCCGCCATCATCTTCTTCGACGAACCCACGACCGGGCTGGATCCGATCATGGCCGGCGTCATCAACGACCTGATCCGTGAAATCGTCGTCGAAATGGGCGCCACCGCCATGACCATCACCCATGACATGACCTCGGTGCGCGCCATCGCCGATGACGTGGCCATGCTGCATGACGGGGTGATCAAATGGACCGGCCCTGTCGGCGATATGGACATATCGGGCGACCCCTATCTGGACCAGTTCATCCACGGCCGCGCCACGGGGCCGATCGCCGCGGTGCGCTGATGGCGCTGAAGCTGGCCAATCTCGCGCTGCTTGTCCTCTTTCCCGTCGCCTGGTTCGCGCCGCTGATGCGCGCAGGGCTTCTGCCGCTGTTCGGGCTATCGGAAATCTCGGTGATATCGGGGCTGGCCAGCCTGTGGAAAAGCGACATCTTCCTGGCCCTGATCGTGGCCCTGTTCGCCCTGGTGGCGCCCTATGCCAAGACGATCGGGCTGGTGCTGATCCAGTTCGGCCGCGCGCCGGCCCGGCTGCGGCCGGTACTGGTGCTCGCAGGCCGGCTGGCCATGGCCGATATCTTCCTGATCGCATTATACGTGGTGCTGGCCAAAGGTGTGGGGGTGGGCCGGATCGAAACCGCCTGGGGGCTTTATCTGTTCACGGGCTGCGTTCTGGCCTCGCTGGTGCTGTCACATCTGGACAGGGATGAAGCCCGCTGACGCGGCCTGCCTGCGGCGCGGGTATTTTCGCCAAGAATAAACCTGCAGCTTATTCTTGGCGAAAATACCCATTATGCAACGCTTGATCAAATCGCTGTGCTCAGACAGAAAGACCACATGGCCAAACCAGCACCTGCCTTTACCTGCGCCGAATGCGGCGCGTCGCACAAGAAATGGGCCGGGCGATGCGATGCTTGCGGCGGCTGGAATACCATCATCGAAGAGGCGCCCCTGTCGACGGGTCCCGGCGCCAGGTCGCTGGGCGCGATGCGCGGCCGCACGGTGCCGCTGACGCAGCTGTCGCTGAGCGAGCCTGCGCCGCCGCGCACGGTGTCCGGCCTGTCCGAACTTGACCGGGTGCTGGGGGGCGGGCTGGTGCCGGCCTCGGCCATTCTGGTGGGTGGGGATCCCGGCATCGGCAAATCCACGCTGCTGTTGCAGGCCGCGGCGCAATTCGCACGCGCAGGTCTGCCGGCGGTATATGTCTCGGGCGAGGAGGCCAGCGCCCAGATCCGGATGCGCGCCCAGCGTCTGGGGCTGGCCGATGCGCCGGTCCGGCTGGCGGCGGAAACCAATCTGCGCGATATCCTGACCACGCTGGATGCGGAACGCCCGGCGCTGGCGATCATCGATTCCATCCAGACCATGTGGGTGGATCAGGTCGACAGCGCCCCCGGATCGGTGGCGCAGGTGCGCGCCGCCGCGCATGAGCTGGTGAGTTTCGCCAAGCGCAGCGGCACCGCCGTGATCCTGGTCGGCCATGTCACCAAGGACGGCCAGATCGCCGGCCCGCGCGTGGTCGAGCATATGGTCGATACCGTGCTCTATTTCGAGGGCGAGCGCGGCCACCAGTTCCGCATCCTGCGCGCCGTCAAGAACCGCTTCGGCCCCGCCGACGAGATCGGGGTCTTTGAAATGACCGGCGCCGGATTGTCCGAGGTGACCAACCCGTCAGCCCTGTTCCTGTCCGAACGCAACACGCCGGTGCCCGGATCGGCCGTCTTCTCGGGCATCGAGGGAACCCGGCCCGTCCTGACCGAGATCCAGGCGCTTGTCGCGCCCTCGCCCCTGGGCACTCCGCGTCGCACCGTGGTGGGGCTGGATGCCGGACGCCTGTCGACGACGCTGGCGGTGCTGGAAGCGCGCTGCGGCATTCCCTTTGCGGGTCTTGACGTTTTCCTGAATGTCGCCGGTGGCATGCGCGTGAACGAACCTGCCGCCGACCTGGCCGTGGCCGCCGCCCTGCTGAGCGCGCGCGAGGATATCGCCCTGCCCGCCGATACCGTGATTTTCGGGGAAATCAGCCTGTCCGGCGCGCTGCGCCCGGTCAGCCAGACCGAAAACAGGTTGAAAGAAGCGCAAAAACTTGGTTTCAAACAGGCAATCATTCCGTCGCGCACCAAGGCGGGAAATACGGCGGGGCTGAAATTGCGCCAGATGGCCGACCTGACAGCATTTGTCGAAGACATTTTCGGGTCGCCCAAGACCCCCTAGGAGCATCGGATGGACGGGTTCACCATTATTGACGCGGTTGTTGCGGCGGTCATCGTCTTGTCGGCCATCCTGGCCTATTCTCGCGGTCTGGTGCGGGAAATCATGGCCATTGTCGGCTGGGTCGGTGCAGCGGTGGTCGCCTTCATTTTCGCCCCCCAGGTCGAGCCACTGATCAAGCAGGTTCCGGGATTGGCGGGTTTCATCGGCGACAGTTGCGAGATTTCCATCGTCATGGCCTTTGCCGCGGTCTTTGCGCTGGCGCTGGTGATCCTGTCGCTGTTCACACCGCTTTTGTCGTCCTTCGTGCGCGGATCGGCCCTGGGCGGGCTGGATCAGGGCTTTGGCCTGATCTTTGGCGTGGCACGCGGTATCCTGCTGGTAGCGGTGGCATTCTTTGTCTATCATGCCGTCTTCAGCGAACCGGTCGCGGTCGTGGATACCAGCCGCTCGGCGGCGGTGTTCGAGAACATGGCCACCAAGCTGCAGGAACGCGACCCGACCCAGGCGCTGGGATGGCTGATCGGCAGATACGATCAGCTTGTGGGAACCTGCGGCACCCCGCAATAGCGCACAAGCCCCCAGACCGCCCCCACACAAACGCCCCCTGACGCCGCAAAACCGGTTTGATGCTGCAAAGCGGCGAATTAATGTGATCCTTTCGTGACAGTCCGGCCGCAAGGGTCTATGGAGGGGCCATCCTGCTGCCTCTGGATTCGGAGCCCCGCTGCCATGCGTGAGATGCCCCCGGCAAACCCGTTCGACGACGACAAGCTGCGTGAAGAATGCGGCGTGTTCGGCGTGATCGGCGTCACCGACGCCGCCAATTTCGTGGCCCTCGGCCTGCATGCCCTGCAACATCGCGGGCAAGAGGCGGGCGGAATCGTCGCCTATGCCCCCGATAACGGCTTCAGTTCCGCGCGCCGCTTTGGCTATGTGCGCGACAATTTCACCAAGGTCAGCCTGATGGAGACCCTGCCGGGCAGCCTCTCGATCGGCCATGTGCGGTATTCCACCGCCGGCTCCAAGGGCAATACCCAGTTGCGCGACGTACAGCCCTTCTTTGGCGAATTCTCGATGGGGGGCGCGGCGATTGCCCATAACGGCAATATCACCAATGCCGAGGCCCTGCGCCGCGAACTGATCGAGCGCGGATCGATCTTCCAGTCGGGTTCGGACAGCGAATGCATCATCCACCTTATGGCGCGATCGCTGCAACGCAATATTCCCGAACGCATGAAGGACGCATTGCGCCGCGTCGAAGGCGCATTCTCCATCGTCGCCATGACCCGGACCAAGCTGATCGGGGTGCGCGATCCGCTGGGGGTGCGCCCGCTGGTGCTGGGTCAGCTGGGTGATGGCTGGGTCCTGTCATCGGAAACCTGTGCGCTGGACATCATCGGGGCCGAGTTCATCCGCGAGATAGAACCTGGCGAAATGGTCGTGATCTCTGCCAGCCGCGGCGTGGAAAGCTTCCACCCTTTCGAGCGCGCCAAGCCGCGCTTCTGCATCTTCGAACATGTGTATTTCTCGCGTCCCGATTCCATTCTGGGCGGGCGGTCCGTCTATGAAACGCGCCGCCAGATCGGGGTGGAACTGGCGCGCGAAGCCCCGGTCGAGGCCGATCTGGTCTGTCCCGTGCCCGACAGCGGCACCCCCGCGGCCATCGGATTTTCCCAGGAAAGCGGCATTCCATATGCGATGGGCATCATCCGCAACCAGTATATGGGCCGCACCTTCATCGAACCGACCGAACAGATCCGCAACATGGGCGTGCGGCTGAAGCTGAACGTGAACCGTGCCCTGATCCGCGGCAAACGGGTGATCCTGGTCGACGATTCCGTGGTGCGCGGCACCACCAGCCGCAAGATCAAGGAAATGATTCTGGACGCAGGCGCGGCCGAGGTGCATTTTCGCATCGCCAGCCCCCCCACCGCCTGGCCGTGCTTTTACGGCGTAGATACCCCCGAACGCGACAAGCTGCTGGCCAGCCATATGTCCGAAGACGAGATGCGCGATTACCTGGGCGTGAACAGCCTGCGCTTCATCTCTCTCGA
>NZ_JBSRVX010000021.1:0-64094 GCF_055134745.1 Actibacterium sp. | reverse complement strand
ATTCTCGGCAAAGGGATAACCACCGGTGAACGAAATCTCGCCTGCGGCACCGGCGCCCGGCTTATAGGTAACGAACAGCAATATATCCCCGCGCGTCACCGATTTCGGCCGCCCGTCCTTATCGGTGTTGACGGTCTGTTTGGGCACCGAAACACCCCAGCATTGCTTGGGCGCATTGGCAGGTTCCGCAAAAACATTCCAGTCGGTCATCACCGCAACGCGGCTGGTGGATTCCTGCGCCAGCGCACCCGATGTGCCCAGCACCAACATCGTGATCGCAATGCCGCAGATTTTCGAAAATTTCATATCAGACAGCCTCCAGCTGCTTATGCCTCTGTCATCCGCCGTCGGGGCCGTTTTTCGGACCTTTTCCTATGGTCGGGCGGGGTTCAACTCGATATTCCAAGACTAGCGTAAAACGGCTGTTTTTTGAAACCCCCGTTGGCAAGAAATCGCGCAATCGAAGGACATATCCAATGAAACCTTCCATTCCCATGGTCGAAATCTGGCGCGGCGGATTTTTGGAATCGCTGCATTCGGGTCATGCCGTGATCTGTGATGCTGCGGGCAATCTTGAACATGTCTGGGGAAACCCCGAGACCGTGATCCTGCCGCGGTCATCGACCAAGATCATTCAGGCGCTGCCGCTGGTCGAAAGCGGCGCCGCCAAAGGGCTGGGCCCGGACCTGCTGGCACTTGCCTGCGCTTCGCATAACGGCGCGCAGATCCATACAGACAGGGTGGCCAACTGGCTGACGGGTCTGGGGCTGACCGATGCCAATCTGCGCTGCGGCCCCCAAGCGCCACGCGACCGTGAAGCCAAGCATGCAATGATCCGCGCCGAGGGGCGGCCTTGTCAGATCCACAACAACTGTTCGGGAAAACATGCCGGGTTTCTGACGCTTTCAAAGCATCTGCGCGCGGGGCCGGAATATGTCGATCCCACGCACCCGGTTCAGCAGGCCGTGCGCGCCGCATTTGAAGATGTGACCGGCCTGAACAGCCCCGGCTTTGGCATCGACGGCTGTTCCGCCCCCAATTTTGCCACCACGTTGCATGGGCTGGCGCGCGCCATGGCGTTTTTCGCCGCGGCCCGGACGGGTGCATCTGACGGGCGCGAAAAGGCAGCCGCGCGACTGGTGCAGGCCATGCTGATCCATCCCGAAATGGTCGCAGGCAGTGGCGGCACGGATACCGAACTGATGCGCGCTGCCAATGGCCATGCCGTCATCAAGACCGGGGCCGAAGGCGTCTATGTCGCGATTCTGCCTGCGCAAGGGCTGGGCGTGGCCCTGAAAATCACCGATGGGGCGACACGGGCGTCGGAATGCGCGATTGCGGCGCTTTTGGTGCGGCTGGGCGTGCTGGATGCGCGCGATCCGCGCGTGGAACAGCGCCTGTCGCCGATCATCCGAAACTTTCGCGGGATCGCAACGGGCCGGATGCAGCCCGCCGCGAATTTTTCGGCCTGAACAGGTTACATTTCCATCACCGGCGCGACCTCGACCGATCCGCTGCCGCTGATCACCATCGGACAGCCCTTGGCCATCTCGGTCGCGGCCTTGATATCCTTGGCCTCGATCAGGGAATAGCCGGAAATCGGGTTGGCGCCACCATTGTCGGTCACGCCCTTGGCGCTGACGGTATGCGACTGGCCGACCGGGTTGCCGCCATCGATCACGGCGGGTCCCATGGTTTCAAACCATTTCATCCAGGCGGCCATCATCTTCTGACCTTCTTCGGGGCTGCTGGGCGCGCCGCCGCCGTGATAGGCAAACACGAATTTGGGCATTTCAAATCTCCTTTTCTGGGGGTTAATGGGCAATTTTTTCCAGTTTGCGAAGGGTCGATGTCCAGCCGGTGTTATGGCTGGCAACAGATTCGGCGTCTGCCAGATCGCGGTGATCGATCACCAGACGGCTGCCCGTGGGTGTCGCTGAAACGGTAAAGGTCACATGGCTTTCGGTGCCGCGCGCATCGGTATCGTCATGCCAGCCCCAGGTCAGCCCGACGCTGTGGGGCGGATCGACATGGGTGACATGGCCTGACACCTTGAACCGCCGCCCGCTTTCATTGCCGACAAAGACTGAAAACCACGGGCCGGTGCGACCGAAGTTCAGGTCATGTTCGCCCATGGTGATGCCTTCGGGCCCCCACCATTGCAGCAGCAGCGCGGGGTCAGCCAGATAGGTGAACAGCCGCGCGGGCGGAATGGGGAAATCGCGTTCCAGGCGGGCATCGGTCATTTTTCGGCTTCCTTTTGCTGGATCAGGCTGTCCAGCCGCGCGAGACTGGCCTGCCAGAAGGCGCGGTGGCTGATCGTCCAGGCCGATATCGCCTGCATCGCCTGTGGATTGACGGCATAAATTCGACGCGGCCCGTCGACGCGCTGTTCGATCACGCCCGCCTGGCGCAGCACCTTGAGATGGCGCGAGATCGCGGGGGCGGATATCGCCGCCCCTTCGGCCAGCGTGCCTGCGGGCTGTTCACCCTGATGCAGCAACCGTTCGACAATCGCAAAGCGGGTCGGGTCGGACAGGGCGGAAAAGGTTCTGGGTAAATCGGTCATGGCAACATCCTGCACCGATTCTTTATTTTGGCAAACAGTTAATTAACGATGTCGTTAATTATAGCCAATCCCACATCAGCCGCAGCGCCAGCGCGGACGACGCGATCACCAGCACCGGCTTGATCATCCGCGCCCCGATCCGCATGGCCAGCCGCGCGCCGACAAAGGCGCCGGCCACCTGTGCGGCCCCCATTGCCAACCCGGTGATCCACCACGGCGTCGCCACCAGCGCAAAGGCCAGCAGCGCCCCGATGTTAGAGGCGAAGTTCAACAGTTTTGTATGCGCCGTCGCCTTGAGGATGCCAAAACCGCCCAGCGCCACAAAGCCCAGCATGAAGAACGCACCCGTTCCCGGCCCGATCAGCCCGTCATAGAACCCGATCACAGGCACCAGTGTTGCGGCAAATACCGCCGGCGTGATCCGTGCCACGCGGTCCAGATCATCCAATCCCGGCTTGAATGCAAAGAACATTGCGATTGCGATCAGCAAGAACGGCAGCCCCAGGCGAATGACATCGGTCGGCAAATGACTGGCCAGCAGCGCCCCGGCAAAGGCGGCGCAGAATGAAATCAGCGCCGGGATCAACTGGCGCCGCAGATCGACATGACCGGCCCGTCCATAGGAAATCGCGGCCATGCCGGACCCGAACAGACCCTGAACCTTGTTCGTTGCCAGTGCTGTCACCGGGGGCGCACCACATAGCAGCAGGACCGGCAGCGTGATCAGCCCGCCACCCCCGGCAATGGAATCGACAAACCCGGCGGCAAAGGCGGCCAGTATCAGGATGACAAGCAGGTCGGGGGCGACCTCGATCAATCGGGCAACACGAAATCGCTGCGGGCATAGCCCTGAATATACAGCAGCGCCGTCAGATCGCCGTGGTTGATGCGGATATCGCATTGCGCGGCGACCGAAGGCTTGGCGTGCAGGGCCACGCCAGCCCCCGCCAGTTCCAGCATCCCCAGATCATTCGCGCCATCACCCACAGCCATCACCTGATCGTGGCGCAGGCGAAGACGGGCGGAAATATCCTGCAACGCGGCAACTTTCGCCTCGCGCCCCAATATCGGCTCAGCGACCTTGCCGGTCAGCGCGCCATTTTCGATCAACAGCGTGTTAGCGCGGTTTTCATCAAAGCCAAGCTGCGCCGATACCCGCGCCGTAAACGCCGTGAACCCGCCCGACACCAGCGCCGCATAGGCACCATTCGCCTTCATCGTCGCCACCAGTTCGCGCCCGCCCGGCATCAGCGTGATGCGCGTGTTCAGCACATGGTCAATCACACCGGCATCCAGACCCGTCAGCAGCCCGACGCGTTCGCGCAGTGCACCTTCAAAGTTCAGCTCTCCGTTCATCGCGCGGGCGGTGATCGCGGCAACGCGCGGGCCGATCCCGGCCTCGGCGGCCAGTTCATCAATACATTCCTGGCGGATCATCGTGCTGTCCATATCGGCCAGCAGCATCTGCTTGCGCCGCCCCGCACTGGGCTGCACCACCAGATCGACGCCCCGCATCTGAAGATCGGCCCAGACATCCCAGCGGTTGTCGGGCAGGGTATCCAGCGGAAATTCCGCCGCCAGATCAGCGGCCAGCCAGACCGCATCGCCGCCACCCCAGGCCCCTTGCAACGCCTGCACGGTTGCGCCGTCCAGCGAAGGCTTGGCGGGGTCGGTCAGCAGGGTGGCGATATACATGGGCAACGGTCCGATGTGGCAGAAAGGATATGCGGCGCAATAGCGCGGTTTTCCCCCTTGCGCCAGAGCATGTTCGGGCGTATCTGCGGCGGTGGGACACCCTTCCCCAACGAAGGGCGCTTATCTGGAAGGATAGCAGCAATGGTTATGCAAACCCCGGTCACGCGTCCGGCTAACGCGCAGTTCTCGTCTGGCCCCTGTGCCAAGAACCCCGACTTTTCCCTTGATAAACTGTCAGACGCGCCGCTGGGCCGGTCGCATCGCGCCAGCGTTGGCAAGGCCAAGCTGAAAGCCGCGATCGACGGCACGCGCGAGGTGCTGGGCATCCCGGCCGATTACCGGATCGGGATCGTGCCGGGATCGGACACGGGTGCCGTGGAAATGGCGATGTGGTCGCTGCTGGGCCAACGCCCGGTGGAAATGCTGGCCTGGGAAAGTTTCGGCGAAGGCTGGGTCACCGATGCGGTGAAACAGCTTAAACTGGACGCCACGGTGCGCAAGGCCGATTATGGCCAGATCGTCGATCTGAAAACCGTCGATTTCGACAAGGATGTGGTGTTCACCTGGAACGGCACGACCTCGGGCGTGCGGGTGCCCAATGGTGATGCGATCCCCGCGACCCGCGCCGGACTGACCATCTGCGACGCCACCAGTGCGGCCTTTGCGATGGACCTGCCTTGGGACAAGTTGGATGTGGTAACCTTTAGCTGGCAGAAGGTTTTGGGTGGCGAGGCCGCGCATGGGATGCTGGTCCTGTCGCCGCGCGCCGTCGAACGCCTGGAAAGCTATACCCCCGCCTGGCCGATGCCCAAGGTGTTCCGCCTGACCGCCAAAGGCAAGCTGAACGAAGGTATCTTTGTTGGCGAGACGATCAACACCCCATCCATGCTGGCGGTCGAGGATTATCTGGTGGCGCTGGACTGGGCGCGGTCGGTCGGCGGGCTGAAAGGCCTGATCGCGCGGGCCGATGCCAATACCGCCGTCATTTCCGATTTCGTCGCCAGCCATGGCTGGATCGATTTTCTGGCCGCCGATCCGGCGATCCGCTCGAACACCTCGGTCTGTCTGAAATTCACCGATGACCGCATCAAGGATGGCGAGGCTTTTGCCAAAGCAGTGGCCAAGCGGTTGGAGAAAGAAGGCGTCGCCTATGATATCGGCGCTTACCGCGATGCCCCGCCGGGCCTGCGCATCTGGTGCGGTGGCACGGTTCAGACATCCGACATTCAGGCGCTGATGCCCTGGCTGGACTGGGCCTTCAACGCCGAGATCGCAGCACAATAAAGCCGATTGCCGGTTCACGGGACCGGCAGTCGCACCTTTCATTTCATAAGGAGTCCAGACATGGCCCCCAAAGTTCTCGTATCCGACGAATTGTCGGAAACCGCCGTTCAGATCTTCCGCGATCGCGGCATCGACGTCACGTTCGAGCCCCAGCTTGGCAAGGACAAGGACCGCCTGTTGCAGGTGATCGGTGACTATGACGGCCTTGCCATCCGGTCCGCCACCAAGGTCACCGAAAAGGTGCTGGAAGCGGCGAAAAACCTTAAGGTCATCGCCCGCGCCGGGATCGGCGTTGATAACGTCGATATTCCGGCGGCCAGCAAAAAGGGCGTGATCGTGATGAACACGCCCTTTGGCAACATGATCACCACCGCCGAACATGCGATTGCGATGATGTTCGCCGTGGCGCGGCAAATCCCCGAGGCCAGCGCCTCCACCCATGCCGGCAAATGGGAAAAGTCGAAATTCATGGGGGTCGAACTGACCAGCAAGGTGCTGGGCGTGATCGGCGCCGGCAATATCGGCGGCATCGTCTGCGACCGCGCCAACGGGTTGCATATGCGGGTGATCGCCTATGATCCGTTCCTGTCCGAAGAACGCGCCGACAAGCTGGGCGTGACCAAGGTGGAACTGGACGAGTTGCTGGCGAAATCCGATTTCATCACCCTGCATGTGCCGCTGACCGACAAGACCAAGAATATCCTGTCGCGCGAAAACATCGCCAAGACGAAACCCGGCGTGCGCATCATCAACTGCGCCCGCGGCGGGCTGGTGGACGAGTCAGCACTGGCCGAGGCGCTGAAATCCGGCCATGTCGCCGGTGCCGCCTTTGACGTGTTCGAGGTTGAACCCGCCAAGGACAGCCCGCTGTTCAACCTGCCCAACGTCGTGTGCACCCCGCATCTGGGCGCCTCGACCAGTGAGGCGCAGGAAAACGTCGCCCTGCAGGTGGCCGAACAGATGTCGGATTACCTGCTGACGGGGGCGGTGACCAACGCGCTGAACATGCCCTCGGTCACGGCGGAAGAGGCCAAGACCATGGGCCCCTGGATCAAGCTGGCCGAACATCTGGGCGCCTTTGTCGGCCAGTTGACGGACGAGCCGATCAAGGCCATCAACGTGCTGTTCGATGGCGTCGCGGCCGAAATGAATCTCAAGGCGCTGGAATGTGCGGTGATCTCGGGCATCATGAAGCCGGCCAACCCGGATGTGAACATGGTCTCGGCCCCGCTGATAGCCGAGGAACGCGGCATCAAGATTTCGCGCACCAGCCAGCACAAGCAGGGCGCCTTTGACGGCTATATCAAGCTGACCGTGAAAACCGAAAGCCGCGAGCGCACCATTGCCGGAACGGTGTTCAGCGATGGAAAGCCCCGCTTTATCCAGATCAAGAACATCAATATCGACGCCGAGATTGGCGCGCATATGCTTTATACCACCAACAAGGATGTTCCCGGCATTATCGGCACGCTTGGCCAGACGCTGGGTGAAAACGGCGTGAACATCGCCAACTTTACGCTTGGGCGATCGGCCACTGGCAAAGAGGCAATCGCGCTGCTTTATCTGGACGAACGGCTGCCTGCTGCGGTGCAGGAAAAACTGCTGGCAACCGGGTTGTTCCAGCAGGTGCGCCCGTTGCAATTTGACGTGGCGTGATACTAAACCCGCCCGGCGCGATCCGTGCCGGGCGGTATCTTATCGCCGCTGCACGAGGCGATGGCCGCTACGAATACACCTGAGCAGGCAGACAAGCCGGTCTCATAACTGATTTTCTCCTGTCATTAACCATCTTTTTATCTTGCTGCCAAAAGATGGCGCGGCACTGACAGGATATGGCCGCGATGACACTTGAACAGAAATTGGCCGAAGAACGCCGCGGCCGGCTGGCGGCTGAACGCATGCTGGATCAGATCAAGCGCGAACTGTTTGACGCAAATCGCAAACTGGCCGCGCATTCCCGCAACCTGTCGGAAGAAATCGTCGAAACCAAGCAACATGCCGAAGTTCTGCGTGGGGAAAACAACCTTGTGCGATCTGAGCTGGAGGTGGTCACAAATGCATATAACATCGCGGAAAAGCGGCTTTGGAACTCTTTGGAAACGATCCGCGACGGTTTTGCAGTATTCGATTCCGAAGATCGGATGGTCGTCGCGAACAAGGCCTATCTGTCTGTTTTTGAAGGATTGGAAGAAATCGCGCCCGGTGTCAGTTATTACGACCTGAAACGCCTGACAGCCATCGAGGGGATCGTCGATACTGAAGGGCTGACGCCCGACGAATGGCTGAACGCGATGATGCAGCGGTGGCGCCAGAACCCGGTCCCCGACAAGGTAATCCGCCTGTGGAACGGTCAATATATCAAGCTGATAGATCGGCGAACCCCCGAAGGCGACATGGTTTGCCTGAACCTGAACATTACCGAAATGATGCGGATGTGGGCATCGGTCGAAGCGATACCAGACGGCTTTGTTCTGTTTGATTTCGAAGACCGTATGGTGATGTGCAACCAACGCTATCGCGAAATGTATGGCGCCAGCGCCAATGCAATTGCACCCGGTAATACCTTTGAGCAGATCCTGCGCGAAGGCCTGAAAAACAACCAGTTCAGCGATGCAGTCGGTCGCGAGGAAGAATGGCTTTCCGCACGACTCGTTCAACATCATCGCCCGGACGGCATCCTTGAACAACGACTGGGTGACGGGCGTTGGGTCAGGATCCTTGAAAAACGCACACCGGATGGCGGCATTGTCGGTCTGCGCATCGACATAACCGATCAGAAGAACCAGCAATTGGCGCTGGATCAGGCCCGGATCGCAGCCGAGGCCGCAAACCGCGCCAAATCGGCTTTTCTGGCGAATATGAGCCATGAATTGCGAACGCCCATGAACGGCGTCGTTGGCATGGCAGATCTGCTGTGCGACACCCAACTTTCCGAGGAGCAAAGGCTGTATGCCGAAACCATTCGCAATTCCGGCGAGGCGCTGCTTGCCTTATTGAACGACGTTCTGGACTATTCCAAGATCGAAGCCGAAAAGCTGACCCTGCACCCCGAACCCTTCGACCTGGAGCGCGCGGTGCATGAAATCGTGATGCTGCTGCAAGCCACGACTCAGGACAAGGCGCTGGATATTCTGATTGACTACGACATGTTCCAGCCCACGCATTTTATCGGTGATCGGGGGCGCATCCGCCAGATTCTGACCAACCTCATCGGGAATGCTGTCAAGTTCACCGAAAAAGGCTATGTGCTGATCCGCGTTGTCGGCATCGAAGCCCAACAGCCGGGCTTTCAGCAGTTGCATATAACCGTCGAAGATACCGGAATCGGCATCGCGCCAGAGATGCAGGACCACATTTTTGGTGAATTCAATCAGGTTGAGGACCAGCAGAACAGAAAGTTCGAAGGAACCGGCCTGGGCCTTGCCATTACCAGGCAATTGGTCGGCATGATGGGCGGCGAAATCTGGGTCGAGTCCGAAAAGGGCAGCGGCGCCTGTTTCGGGATCTGCCTGACGTTGCCCATCGCCGAAGACGGTGTTCGCGCACCCGAATGTCTGCCACAGGCCACCGGCACAGCCATGGTCGTAGACGATCAGGAAATCAATCGCCTGATACTGGAACGCCAGCTGACCCAGATTGGCATGAACGTAGTTCAATTCAAATCCGCAGCTGATGCGATGGCCGCTCTGTCACCGGCTGACCCGCCAGGCATCGTCATCACCGACCACAAGATGCCGGGAATGGATGGCATTGAATTCGCACAGGCCCTGCGACAGGCAGGGTATACCGCGCCAATCGTGTTGCTCAGTTCCGCCGCATCCGTTTTGCGCAATGCGACCAAAGATGATGCGATCACCCTTGCGCTGAACAAGCCCGTATTGCGCCGGGCCTTGTTCGATGCACTATCTGGATTGCTTCAACCCGCCGCAACGCCATCCATCCAGCCAGTCGAACGGCCAATGCGTATCCTGGCCGCCGAAGATAACCGGACAAATCGATTGGTATTCTCAAAACTCGTTCAGCAGTTGAACATCGAGCTGGAGTTCGCTGAAAACGGTCAACTCGCCGTAGAAGCATACAAGGCGAACCGGCCCGACCTGATATTCATGGATATCTCGATGCCGCTGTTGGATGGCAAGGATGCGACCCGCGCGATCAGGGCAATCGAGGCAGCAGCAGACCTGTCGCCGGTGCCCATCGTCGCGCTTACCGCCCACGCCCTTGATGGGGATGCCGAAGAAATTCTTGCCGCCGGATTGACGCATTACCTGACAAAACCGCTGCGCAAGGATGCGATTTTCGGCATGATCGCCAGCTATCTTCCACCCGGATGCACGCCACCTGGTATAGACGCGCCGCCCGCCCCCCTGCCCGTGCCGGCGGGTGAGGTCGCCTGATCATGAATGCTGCAATATCCGCAGAAACTCTGGTGCGAATCTTTCAGCCCGGGGCCCCCCGATAAGGCGCTCCAGCGCGGCCAGATCGCGCGGGCGCTGTTCAACGATCCGTGCAAGCTGGGCGGTGGTGCAAGACAAGGGTTTGTCCAGACCGGATTCGCCGCGCGCCAATGCCGCTTGTGCCTGCTGCAACTGATCGAAAACATGCCCCGCATCCCGCACCGCAAGCCGCAGCCGGGCCGGATGAACTGCGGGCGTCTCCTGCCCGGTTATCACCTGCAGGAACGCCGCACCGTATCGCTCCAGCTTGGTCGCGCCGACACCGCCGATCCTGGATAGTTCGTCCAATGTCTGCGGGCGCGTTTCGGCCATTTCGATCAACGTGCGGTCATTGAAAATGATATAGGCCGGCACTTTGGCCACCTCGGCAAAGCTGCGCCGGCACGCCTTGAGCGCCGATAAAAGCGGCGCGTCTTCCTCGGCCACAAGGCTGCGCACCATAGGACGGGCCGGTGCGTTCTGCACACTGTCCTGGCGCAGCGTGATCGTGGCCTCACCCCGCAGGATCGGGCGCGCGGCCTCGGTCATGCGCAGCGCACCATGGCGGGCCGGATCGGGGCGCACCAGATCATGTCCCATCATCTGCCGGAAAATCGCCTGCCATTGCCGCCGATCGTATTCCTGCCCCACGCCAAAGGTTGGCAGCTGATCATGCCCCCGCGCCGAAATCTTGTCGGTCAATGTGCCGGTGACGATGTCGATCAGATGCCCGGCACCGAAATATTCATCGGTGCGCAGGATTGCCGACAATGCCTTGCGAACTGCATCCGTGCCGTCAAACAGCTTGGGCGGGTTATCGCAAAGATCACAATTGCCACATGGTTCGGCGGTTTCCCCGAAATAGCTTAACAGAACCTGGCGGCGACAGGCGCGCGCCTCGGCAAGGCCAAGCAGGGCGTTCAGGCGGGCGTGATCTGCTGAACGGCGTTCGGGCGGGGCTGGGCTTTCGTCGATCTGCGAACGGCGCAGGCGAATGTCGTCGGGCCCGAACAATGTCAGGGTTTCGGCAGGCGCGCCATCGCGCCCCGCACGCCCGATTTCCTGGTAATAGCCCTCTACCGATTTCGGCAGATCGGCATGCGCGACCCAGCGAATATCGGGCTTGTCCACCCCCATGCCAAAGGCGACAGTGGCCACAACGATCAGCCCGTCTTCCTGCTGAAATCGGCCTTCAACCACGCGGCGCGCCTCGGCCTCCATTCCGCCATGATAGGCGCAGGCGCTGTGACCCGCATCGCCCAGCGCCGCGGCCAGCGTTTCGGTCTTGGCACGGGTGCCGCAATAAACAATGCCCGGCTGGCCCTGCCGCACGGCGGCAAAATCCAGGATTTGGCGGCGCGGATTGTTCTTGGCGGCAAAGGCCAGATGAATGTTCGGGCGATCAAAGCCGCGCAGAAAGGTATCCGGCTCTACCCCGTCAAACAGGCGTGTAACTATTTCGGCGCGGGTTTCGGCATCCGCCGTTGCGGTGAAGGCGGCCAGCGGCACACCCAGCGCGCGGCGTAATTCACCGATCCGCAGATAATCGGGGCGGAAATCGTGGCCCCACTGGCTGACGCAATGCGCCTCGTCCACGGCGATCAGGCTGACGCCGACCCGGCGCAACAGGTTCAGGGTGCCACCCGATGCCAGCCGTTCCGGCGCCATATAAAGCAGCTTCAGCGCACCGGCATCCAGGGCGCGAAACACGTCATCCGTTTCGGCATCCGTATTGCCCGAGGTCAGCGCCCCCGCCGCCACCCCAGCCTGTTGCAAGCCGCGCACCTGATCGCGCATCAGCGCGATCAGCGGCGAAATCACCACCGTTACCCCGTCCCGGCACAGCGCAGGCAGTTGAAAGCACAACGATTTTCCGCCGCCCGTGGGCATGATCGCCAGCGTATTGCGCCCGGCATTGACGGCCGATACGATCTCGGCCTGACCATCGCGGAAATCGGAAAATCCGAAGACAGATGACAACAGGCTGCGTTCATTCTGCATTTGTTCGACCGGTGCGTCTGGCGGTGGGATCAGTAACACAGGCTCGCGGCATTGTTGGCGATGACAACCCGCAATATCTGGATCGCGATGAACACGATCAGCGGCGACAGATCCAGCCCGCCCATATTCGGCAGCACACGGCGGATCGGGCCATAGATCGGCTCCAGCAGGCGGTTCAACCCATACCAAAGCTGCGCCACCAGTTGTTGACGCAGATTGAGCACCTGGAAATTGATCAGCCAGCTCATGATCAGATGGATCAGGATGATGAACCAGGCAATGCTCAGGATCAGGTTCAGGGCATAGACGAACGAACACATGGGCGCGGATCTTTCCTTGGCATCGGTTGATTGCAAGAGGTAAGGCCATGACGCAGTGGTGACAACCATCTTCCGTTCATGGGCATGCTGAAGTATGCAAAACTTGCACGCGAACAGAAGGATCAGACCAATTTATCCGTATATCCGCTTTCTAAAGCAACGCTATCACCCTGCAAATGCCAGCCCGCTGGGGTTGCTGGATGCGCAGATATCCGAACATCTCTGCTGGCCCATCGACCTGGATCCGTTTCTGGAGCTCAACAACGGCCGCACGCTGACCCTGTATGACCTGAGCCGCATCCCCTGGCTGCGCCGCACCGGTATCACCAAGGCCAAGTTCGCGAATGGATGGATGATGGCCGTGGCGGGCACATCCGTGCGTTATCGCATGCGGGTCAAGGCATTTGACAAGGTAACGATGCAATGCCGGATGCTGGGCTGGGACAAGCGGTTTCTGTATCTGGATCAGACGATCTGGCGGGGCGACAATTGCACCAATCAGATGCTGTGCCGAATGTGCGTGACCGATGAAAAAGGCATTTTCGATCCCGCGACCCTGTTTCGCGCCGCCGGGCATGATGTGACGACATCGCCCGCGCTGCCCGATTGGGTTACCGGCTGGGCCGATACAGACAAGCTGCGCCCCTGGCCGCCTGAAAAACTGTTCTGACGGTTTTACTTGCGTCACCTGCCGCTTTGCGTCTTCTATCCGGCCAAAGGCAGGGGGACGGGTGATGGTGCAGGTTTCCGCAGGGCGTCGTATCTGGGGCTGGTATTTCTTCGACTGGGCCAGCCAGCCTTATAACACGCTGCTGATCACCTTCATTTTTGGCCCCTATATCAACGATCTGCTACGCGATGGCAGCGCCGCCCAGGCGGCATGGGGCTATGGTGTCGGCGCGGCGGGCATCTGCATCGCGATCTTCGCGCCCATCCTGGGGGCGATTGCCGACCGGGCCGGCGGGCGAATGAAGTTCATCTGGTTGTTTTCCCTGCTTTATGTGGCTGGCGCGGCTGGGCTGTGGTTTGCCGCGCCGGATGATTTCAATCTTCTGTTCATCCTGTTGTCCTTTGGCATCGGCCTGATCGGCATGGAATTCGCCACGATTTTCACGAACGCGATGCTTCCCGGCCTGGGCACACGCGAACAGATCGGGCGCATCTCGGGCACAGGCTGGGCGTTTGGCTATGTCGGCGGGCTGGTGGCGCTGCTGATCATGCTGTTTTTGTTGGCCGAAAACCCGCTCACTGGCAAAACCCTGATCGGGATCAGCCCATTGTTCGGGCTGGATGCCGCCGCGCGCGAAGGCACGCGCGCCGTCGGCCCGTTTGCGGCGCTGTGGTATGCCGTGTTCATGATCCCGTTTTTCCTGTGGGTGCGTGAACCGCGCCAGCCCGGTGCCGAAACGATTGGCCAGGCGGTGCGGGCTGCCTTGCCGGAACTGCGCCAGACGCTGCGCCACCTGCCCGAAAACCGCAGTCTGTTCGCCTATCTGGCCTCGTCGATGTTCTATCGCGATGCTTTGAATGGCATGTATGCCTTCGGCGGCATCTATGCCGCCGGCGTATTGGGCTGGTCGGTCGTCGATGTGGGGGTCTTCGGTATTCTCGCCATCATAACCGGCGCGATCTTTGCGTTTCTGGGCGGGCGTGCCGACGAACGCTTTGGCCCCAAGCCGGTGATCGTTTTCAACGTTCTGGTTCTGTCAGCGGTGGCAGTGGCGATTTTGTTCATTGCGCCGGACAAGGTGTTCGGCATCACCGTCGGGCCGGATTCGAAACTGCCCGATATCGCATTCTACGCCATGGGCGCACTGATTGGCGCGGGTGGGGGCGCCTTGCAATCGGCCAGCCGCACGATGATGGTGCGCCAGGCCAGCCCCGGCCGCATGACCGAAGCCTTCGGCCTGTATGCACTGGCGGGCAAGGCCACATCTTTTGTCGCACCCCTGTCGATCGGGATCGTCACGGATATCACCAATGACCAAAGATTGGGAATCACGCCGCTGATCATTCTGTTTATCATTGGTCTTTTCCTGTTATTCTGGGTGAAACCCGATGGAGAACCCTCAGAAAAATGGGCCGACTCGTCTGCATCATCCTTCTGATCTGGGCGCTGCCAGTGGCGGCCCAGCAAAAGGCGAACCAGCTGTTCGGATCAATGCGCGCGGCATCACCACACCTGCCCAGCGCCGTGGGCACCTATGCCAAGGGTTGCGGGGCAGGCCTGGTGCAACTGCCCGAGACCGGGCCGACATGGCAGGCCATGCGCCTGAGCCGCAACCGCAACTGGGGCCATCCGGACATGATCGGATTCATCGCGCGCCTGTCGCTGACCGCGCGGCAGCAAGGCTGGGCGGGCCTGTATATCGGTGATATCAGCCAGCCCCGCGGGGGGCCAATGACATCGGGGCATTCATCGCATCAGATCGGGCTGGATGCCGATATCTGGATGCTGCCACCCACGCGCCTGAACCTGACGCGGGCCGAGCGTGAGAATATCAGCTCGATCAATGTGCGCAGCGCCGATCAGCGTTCCGTCAACAGCAACTGGACGCAGGCCCATTACAACATACTGAAGGCCGCCGCATCCGATCCGGCGGTCGATCGCATCTTTGTCACCCCGCCGGTCAAGATCGAAATGTGCAAGACCGCCCGCCGCGCCGACCGCGACTGGCTGCAAAAGATACGGCCCCTTTACGGCCACAACACCCATTTCCATGTGCGGCTGAAATGCCCCGCCGGGTCGGCAGGCTGTCAGACCCAGCGCCCAACCGTGGCCGAGTTGTCAAATGGTGGCGATGGCTGCGATGAAAGCCTGCAGTGGTGGGTCACAACCTATCTGAACCCACCCAAGACCCCGGCCAAACCTGCCCCGCCCAAACGCGGGCCGCGCGATTACACCATGGCGGACCTGCCACGAGAATGCGCCCGCGTGCTGGCCGGGCGCTGACAAGGATGCTTGATTTCCACGCGCCACAGCGCTAGCAGGGCGCGTTCGCCATATTTGGCGGGCCAAGTCTCCGCAACCTTGTCAAAAACGGACTGCAAATGAACCGCACCCTTATCCCCGGCATTCTTGCCATGGCCGCCGTTGTCGTGGCCTCGAATATCCTCGTGCAATTCCTGTTTGGCCAATGGCTGACATGGGGGGCCTTCACCTATCCCTTTGCCTTTCTGGTCACTGATGTGATGAATCGCGTCTATGGCGCCGGCCCGGCGCGCAAGGTCGTGTTGGCCGGGTTTGTCGTCGGCCTGATCTGTTCACTGATCGGCACGCAAATTCAGGGCGAATTCGGCCCGCTTGTTACGCTGCGCATCGCGCTGGGCTCTGGCCTGGCCTTTTTGTTTGCGCAACTTCTGGACGTGACCATCTTCGACAGGCTGCGCCAAGGCCGCTGGTGGCGGGCGCCACTGGTTTCGACACTGGTCGGATCGTCGGTGGATACCGCAACCTTCTTTACCATCGCGTTTTCGGGCGCACTGACCATGCTGGAGCCATCAAATGACGTTTCCTGGGCGGGCGAGATGCTGCCGCTGTTGTCATTTGGCCCGGTTGTTCCACTGTGGGTTTCGCTGGCTGTGGCCGATTGGGGCGTCAAACTTTTGCTCGCTATTATAGCATTGATGCCTTTTCGCATGATCGTTAGGCGATTAACCGCACGGGTTGCGTAAAAACTTTTGACAAACACTAAATCTGTGGCAGCCTGTGGATAACGGCAGCAGCAGAAAGGAGGTGGTCCAGTGTCTAGAGTGATGTTGGAGAGAGGTGTTGGAACAGTCAGGGGGGCCGTGGCCGACAGGCAAACCTGAAGGCTGAACATCCCTGATTGGGCTCTTGCTCTAACTGGCCCATCTCCCAAAGAACTCGAAGGGCTGTCGGTTTCCGGCAGCCCTTTTGGTTTGGTCGCCGTGGCGCTATGCAGTGTATAGATCACCATCCGGCGGGAAAGGATTCCGCCACCATGGGGGCGTCATGATCCGCATAAACGATCAGATCACAATCGAGGACTGGGAACTGACCGAGGTTTTTTCACGCGCCTCAGGCCCCGGCGGGCAAAACGTGAACAAGGTATCGACCGCCGTCGATCTGCGATTCGAGGCCGACCGCTCGCCGAACCTGCCCGGCCCGGTAAAATCCCGGCTGCGCCGTCTTGCGGGGCGGCGCTGGACCAAGGATGGCGCGGTGCTGATCCAATGTGACGAAACCCGCAGCCAGGCCCGGAACCGCGAAATCGCACGCGAACGCCTGGCAGAGCTGATCACCCGCGCCCTGGTCGCCCCCAAACGCCGCGTTGCCACCAAGCCGACCTTTGGATCGGTCAAACGTCGCATCAAGGCCAAGAAGGTTCGCGCAGAGGTCAAGGCGATGCGTGGCAAGGTCGAAGGCGAAGAATAGCCTTAGACCAGCACCTCGACCCGTTCCTGTTCACCCACGCCAAACACCCGCTTATAGCGCGCGATCTGATCGGCGGGGCCCATCGCCTTGTTGGGGTTGTCGGACAGTTTCACTGTGGGCCGGCCATTGGCGGAAACCGCCTTGCACACCAGCGAAAACGGCGCAAGGCCATCGCCCTGCACCAGCCCGCGGAAATCATTCGTCAACAGGGTGCCCCAGCCAAAGCTGACCTTGACGCGCCCGTTGAACTGGCTGTGCAGCGCCACGATCTTGTCGGCGTCCAGACCATCGGAAAAGATCACCAGCTTCTTGCGCGGATCCTCGCCCCGTTCTTTCCACCAACGAATCGCCATTTCCGCCCCCGCTGCCGGATCGCCGCTGTCGATGCGCACGCCTGTCCAACTGGTCAGCCAGTCGGGCGCGTTTTTCAGAAACCCTTCGGTGCCATAGGTGTCGGGAAGGATGACGCGCAGATTGCCTTCGTGTTCGGCCTGCCAGTCGGCCAGAACCTGATAAGGTGCCTGCGCCAGCTCGGCATCGGTTTCAGCCAGAGCAGAATAGATCATCGGCAATTCATGCGCGTTGGTGCCGATTGCCTCGACCTCGCGGCGCATGGCGATCAAACAGTTCGAGGTGCCAACGAATTTCTCGCCAAGCCCTTCGATCATCGCCTGGACGCACCAATCCTGCCACAGGAACGAATGCCGGCGCCTTGTGCCGAAATCGGCAATGCGCAGCCGGTCGATCCCGCGCAGTTTTTCGACCTTTTCCCACAGCTTGGTCATGGCGCGGGCATACAATACCTGCAATTCGAACTTGCCCATGGTCTGCAACACCGCGCGCGAGCGCAGCTCCATCAAGACCGCAAGTGCCGGAATTTCCCACAGCATCACCTCGGGCCAGTTGCCTTCGAATGTCAGCTCATACTGGCCGTCACGTTTTTCCAGATGATAGGGCGGCAATTGCAGCCCTTCGAACCATTCCATGAAATCAGACCGGAACATCTGGCGTTTGCCATAAAAGGTGTTCCCGCGCAGCCATGTGCTTTCGCCGCGCGACAGTCGCAGGGTGCGGATATGATCCAGCTGCTCGCGCAGCTCGCCCTCGTCTATCAGTTCTGCCAGGCGAATCGCCTTGGTGCGGTTGATCAGGCTGAAGGTCACATTGGTGTCGCGCTTGTTGTGAAATACCGACTGGCACATCAGCAGCTTATAGAAATCGGTGTCGATCAGCGAACGCACGATCGGGTCGATCTTCCAGCGGTGGTTGTGTACGCGGGTCGCGATATCGACCATGTCAAAGATCCAGTATCACGCCGGCATCCAGCATCGCGGTGCGGGCGTCTTCCAGGCTGCCATCCAAATCAATGGCACGGCAGGCGCTTTGCAGAACCGTCACCTTATACCCCAGCCGCGCGGCATCCAGCGCGGTATATTGCACGCAAAAATCCGTAGCCAACCCGACCAACGTCAGGGACGTCACACCGCGGCTGCGCAGATAATCATCCAATCCGGTCGGCGTGGTATGGTCGTTTTCAAAAAACCCCGAATAGCTGTCTATGTCAGCCCGAAACCCTTTGCGCACGATCAAATCGGCGGCGTCGGTGTTCAACGCAGGATGAAAATCCGCGCCCGGCGTGCCCTGCACGCAATGATCGGGCCACAGCACCTGCGCGCCATAAGGCATGTCGATCACAGAAAACGGATCATGGCCCTGATGGCTGCTGGCAAAGGACGAATGCCCCGCCGGGTGCCAATCCTGGGTGAAGACCTTGACGTGGAATTCTTCCAGCAATTCATTTATCTGCGGAATGACAACATCGCCCTCGGGCACCGCCAGCGCACCGCCGGGGCAAAAATCGTTTTGTACGTCGATTACAATCAGGGCGTCATGGGGCGGGTGCATGTCAACTCTCCTTGCCCAGAGCTAAGGCGATGCAGTGCGGTTCGTCAATGCCGGGCTTGCAGATACAATCTAGCGCATCGTATGACAGCGCCCATGTTTACAGTTGCCGCCCTTTATCATTTTACCCGCTTTGCCGATCCGGCATCGCTGCGCGCACCCCTGCTGGCAGTATGCGAAACTGCCGGCACACGGGGGTCACTGTTGCTGGCGCAGGAAGGCATCAACGGCACCATCGCCGGCAGTCGGGCCGGAATAGACACTGTTCTGACCCATATTCGCGGCCTGCCAGGCTGCGCTGATCTGGAATGGAAGGAAAGCCCGGCGCGGGAAATGCCCTTTGGTCGCATGAAGGTTCGCCTGAAACGCGAAATCGTGACCATGGGCCAGCCCGATGTAGATCCGCGCGCACGTGTCGGCCATTACATCGCCCCGCAGGACTGGAACGATCTGATCGGCTCCCCCGATGTGGCCGTGATTGACACCCGCAACGATTACGAAGTGGCGATTGGCACGTTTCAGGGCGCAATAGACCCTGAAACCCGCGCCTTTGGCGAATTTCCGGCCTGGTGGGAGGCCAACAAGGACAGGTTCCACAACAAGCGCATCGCGATGTTCTGCACCGGCGGTATTCGCTGTGAAAAATCGACGAACTACCTTTTGGGGCAGGGCGTCGAAGAGGTGTATCACCTGAAAGGCGGCATCCTGAAATATCTGGAAGAGGTGCCCGCCGAAAACAGCCTGTGGCAGGGCGAATGCTTTGTCTTTGACGAACGTGTATCGGTTGGCCACGGGCTGACGACAGGCCCCCATCATCTGTGCCGCGCTTGCCGCCGGCCGCTTTTGCCAACGGACCTGAAGCGCCCCGAATATGAAGAAGGCGTTTCGTGCCACCACTGTGTGGGCGAACATTCCGACGCCCGCAAGGAACGGTTTCGCGAACGTCAGCGCCAGATCGAACTGGCAAAGGCGCGTGGCGAACGGCATCTGGGGGGATGATCCCCTATTTACCCCCACCAATAGACCGACCTGTCAGAAATCCAGATGTGCCACCGACAACGCATTCGCCTGAATGAATTCACGCCGGGGTTCAACGACATCGCCCATCAGCTTGGTAAATATGTCATCGGCATCGGCCAGATCCTCGATCTTGACTTGCAACAGGGTGCGCGCCTCGGGATCCAGCGTGGTTTCCCACAACTGGCCAGGATTCATTTCACCCAACCCCTTGTAGCGCTGCAACGACAAGCCCTTTTCGCCCTCGGCCAGGATCGCGTTCAGCAGTTCAGTCGGGCCGTGGATGATCTGTTCACGATCTTTTCGCACCAGATGTGCCGGGTCGGCATAATGCCCGCGTGTGGGTCTGGAGGCCTCTGACAGCCGCCGCGCCTCGCCCGAGCGCAAAACGGCGCCGTCCAATGTGCGCACCTCTTCCACCCCGCGCAGAACCCGCGCCAGTCGGATACCGTGATCCTGCGTGATACGTCCCTGCCAGCCGCGTTCATATTCCGCCGCAACCATATCAAGCCGCCGCGCCACGATATCGGCAACCTGCTGCAGATCGCTATCGGCCCGACCCGCATCAAAGGCGCCGGCCAGTGCGGCCTGCTCCAGAATATGGCGTGGATAATGGGTGGGAAACGCCTCTAGCACACGGCGAAACGCGCGCGCGCCCTCAACCACGCGGGCCAGATCGGACCCGGCGATTTCTTCGCCATTGGCAAGGCGCAACACGGCCCCTTCCACGCCCATCTGGATCAGATAATCATCCAGCGCGGCCTGGTCTTTCAGATAGACCTCGGACTTGCCGCGCGCGACTTTGTAAAGCGGCGGCTGCGCGATATAGAGGTATCCGCCCTCGATCAGTTCGGGCATCTGGCGGAAAAAGAAGGTCAGCAACAGGGTGCGGATATGCGCGCCATCCACATCAGCATCCGTCATGATGATGATCTTGTGATAGCGCAGCTTCTTTATGTCGAATTCATCGCGCCCGATACCGGTGCCCATCGCGGTGATCAGCGTGCCAATCTCCTGACTGCCCAGCATCCGGTCAAACCGCGCGCGTTCAACGTTCAGGATCTTGCCGCGCAGCGGCAGCACCGCCTGATTTTGCCGTGACCGGCCCTGTTTGGCCGATCCACCGGCGCTGTCGCCTTCGACCAGGAACAGTTCCGACAGCGCGGGATCTTTTTCCTGACAATCGGCCAGCTTGCCGGGCAGGTTGGCCACATCCATCGCGGTCTTGCGCCGGGTCAGATCGCGCGCCTTGCGGGCGGCTTCGCGGGCCACGGCGGCTTCGATGATCTTGCCGACAATCACACGCGCCTGGGCCGGGTTTTCCTCGAACCATTCGGCCAGCTTTTCGTTCACCAGCCCCTCGACCGCCGGGCGCACTTCGGAACTGACCAGCTTGTCCTTGGTCTGGCTGCTGAATTTCGGATCGGGCACCTTGACCGACAGCACGCAGGTCAGACCTTCGCGCGCATCATCGCCGGTGAAAGTCACCTTTTCCTTTTTGGCGATGCCGCTGGACTGGGCATAGTTGTTGATCGTACGGGTCAGCGCGCCGCGAAAGCCCGCCAGATGGGTGCCGCCATCGCGTTGCGGAATGTTGTTGGTAAAGGGCAGGACGTTTTCGTGATAGCTGTCGTTCCACCACATCGCGACCTCGACCCCGATACCGTCTTTTTCGCCGGTCATGAAAATCGGGTCAGGCATCACAGATATCTTTGAGCGGTCCAGATAACGCACGAATTCGCGCACGCCGCCCTCATAGAACAGTTCCGTCTTCAGCGGTTCGGCGGGGCGCTCATCCTCCAGCACGATTTTCACGCCAGAGTTCAGAAAGGCCAGTTCGCGCAGCCGGTGTTCCAGCGTCTTGAAAACATAGTCCAGATTGGAAAACGTCTTGGTCGAGGCCAGAAACCGAACCTCGGTGCCCTTCTGGCCATTGGCATCGCCAACCACACGCAGCGGCTCGACCGTGAAGCCGCCCTCGAACCTGGCATAGTGTTCCTTGCCGTCGCGCCAGATGCGCAGCTCCAGCCAATCGGACAGCGCATTGACCACCGACACACCCACGCCATGCAGACCGCCGGAAACCTTATAGGAATTCTGGTCAAATTTGCCGCCGGCATGCAGTTGGGTCATGATGACCTCGGCCGCCGAAACGCCCTCGCCCTCATGAATGCCGACCGGAATGCCGCGCCCGTTATCGCGCACCGAAACGCTGTTATCGGCGTGGATTTTCACGCTGACAGCATCGGCATAGCCGCCCAGGGCTTCGTCAATGCCGTTGTCTACGACCTCATACACCATGTGGTGCAGACCCGACCCGTCATCGGTGTCGCCGATATACATGCCGGGCCGCTTGCGAACGGCCTCTAACCCCTTCAAAACCTTGATGGAATCAGCGCCATATTCTTCTGGTTTCTGTGTGTCTTCGGCCATGCCCGACATCCTTCGTATTTTTGCGATTTTATACGAAATTCTGGGGGGAATGTCACGCAGCACACACAATATTTGGTATCAGATCAGCGGAATAATTATCCCAACACCAATCAGCAAACTGCCCGCCACGATATTTACGCGCCGCACCGCATCAGGCGACGCCAGCAAACGCCGGGCACGGTCCAGAAAAAGCCCCAGGCACAGATTGCCGACCAGCGGCACGACGGCCGACAGACCGGCGATGACCACCATGTCTGGCCAGCGCAAACCGGGCAGATCAAAGAACCCCGGCAACACCCCCATATAGAACAGGATCGCCTTGGGATTGCCCAGAATTACCGCGACACCGGCCACGAAACCGGCCCACATGCCGGGCCGGGTCAACCGGCTGTCTGGTGCGATCGCTTTCTCCGCATGGCGCAGGATCAGCACCCCCATGACCATAAATGTCAGGCTGGCCACCCAGCGCAGAAAGGTCATGAAACCGGCAAAGACACCGACGATCCAGGTAACGCCCAGAATGGCCAGAAACGGCCAAAGCACATCGCCGATGACCACCCCCAGCGCCAGCGGCCAGGCCGCATGAAACCCGCCCGACAGCGCCCGCGCAGTCAATGCTACCCAGACCGGCCCCGGCGTCAGGAACAGGATCAGCAGCGCGCCCGCATACAGCGCCAGATCGGCGGCGCTAACCGTCACCCGGCAACTGGCAAGGTCAGGCTGCCATCCTCGGCCAGCGGCCAGAACGGGTTATGTGCCACTTCCCAGACATGCCCGTCAGGGTCGGCATAATAGCCCGAATATCCGCCCCAGAAAACCGCCTCAGGGGCCTTCAGCGCCGTGGCCCCGGCGGCCAGCGCCGCTGCAAACGCCGTGTCGACCGCCGCCCTGTCCGGAAAATTCTGTGCCAGTGTCATCGCGCCCGTTCCCAACACAGCGCCCGCCCGGCCCTGATCCTTTGCCAATTCGGCGCGACCGAACAGCCCCAGAACGGCGCCTTGCATCTGATAGAACACAACCCCCTCCTGCTGCTGGGCAGCCACCCAGCCCAATGCCCGATAAAAGGCCGCTGACCGGGCCAGATCGTTTACACCAAGGGTAATCAGGGTCACACGCTGCGGGGTCATGGGGCTGTCCTTTCCGTAATCCGGCTGACGCCGGCAATATCGCCAATCTCAAGATGCTGGGCGCGCGCGCCCAGTTCAGCGAACAGTTCCGGCCCGGTACCCGTCATCAAGGCCTGCGCCCCGATCGCACAGACCTCATTGAACAGGGCCGCGCGGCGACTGGCGTCCAGATGCGCGGCGATCTCGTCCAGCAACAGGATCGGCGGCGCCCCGAAATCCTGCGCCAGCGCGCGGGCATTGGCAAGGATCAACGAAATCAGCAAGGCCTTCTGCTCGCCGGTTGAACATTGTTTCGCGGCCACGCCCTTGGCCATATAAACAGCACCCAGATCGGCCCGGTGCGGCCCGCTCAGCGTGCGCCCCGCGGCCATGTCCCTGGCACGCCCCTCGGCGAACTCGGCGGCCAGCGCGGCTTCATCCGCCGGGATATCGGTATCATCCGGGCCCATCAGCGCCAGACTGGCGGTCGGAAAGGCCGTTTCGGCCCCCTCCTGCGCGGTGGCAATACGCATCATGGCGTCAATCCGGTTGCGCTGAATTGCGGCCCCCGCTTGCGCCATCTGATCTTCCAGGGCGTCGTACCAGCGCGCATCACGCACCTGATCCTTCAACAGACGGTTACGTTCGCGCATCGCCTTTTCATAGGCCAGCGTGGCATCGGCATGCCCTGGCTCAAAACTCAGCACCATGCGATCCAGAAATCGCCGCCGCCCGTCGGCACCTTCGATCCACAGCCGGTCCATCGCCGGAACCAGCCACAATACCCGTGCAATCCGCCCCAGTGCGGTTTGCGTGGCGGCCTTCCCGTCGATGCGAACCTGCCGCGCCGCGCCGGGCTCGGCCCAGGTTTCCACCTCATGCAGCTGATGCAGGCTGTGCAGAGCGGCGCTGATCTTCCAGCCCAGCGCCTCGGGCTGGCGCGCCATCTCGTCGCTTGCCGCACGGCGCAGGCCCCGCCCCGGCGACAGCATCGAAACCGCCTCCAGAATATTGGTCTTGCCGGCGCCATTGGCCCCCCAGATGGCAACCGGCCGCCCGTCCAGCACCATCCGCGCCGCCTTGTGCGAACGGAAATGCGACAGGCTCAGATCCGTCAGCACTAGCCGGGGCATCGCCATGGCCTTATTCTTGGCTCAAATACCCCCGCCGGAGGCACGCAGGTCACACGCGCATCGGCATGACGACATAAACCGCAGATTGATCGTTACCTTCGCGCATCAGCGTCGGGTCCCCGGACGAATTGAACAGGAACACCGCGTTTTCGCGATCAACCTGACTGGCGATCTCCAGCAGATACTTGGCGTTGAACCCGATTTCCAGCCGGTCATCGGCATAGGCCACGGCCAGCTCTTCTTCGGCCGCGCCCGCATCGGGGGCGTTCACCGACAGGATCAGACGGTCTTCGTCCAGCGACAGTTTCACCGCGCGCGACCGTTCCGATGACACAGTCGCCACACGATCGACGGCCCGCGCGAACTCTGCCGCATCCACCTCCAGCCGGCGGGTGTTTCCGGTCGGAATGACCCGCGTATAATCGGGGAATGTGCCGTCGATCACCTTGGATGTCAGGGTAATATCGGGTGTGGCAAAGCGCACCTTGGTTTCCGATACCGAAACCGCGATCGACATGTCGTCATCATCCAGCAGCTTGCGCAGCTCGCCCACGGTCTTGCGCGGGACGATGACGCCCGGCATGGTTTCGGCCCCATCCGGCAACGGCGCATCAATACGCGCCAGACGGTGACCATCGGTTGCAACACAACGCAGCACCTGACCACCTTCGCCGGTGGCCACATGCATATAAACACCATTCAGGTAATACCGGGTTTCCTCGGTCGAGATCGCGAATTTCGACTTGTCGAACAACCGGCGCAGAACCGGTGCCGGGATCGCGAAATTCGACGTATATTCCGACGAGGCCATCACCGGAAAATCTTCGCGCGGCAGTGTCGCCAGCGAAAAGGTTGACCGGCCCGCCGCAACCGTCAGCCGCCCCGAAGCACTGTCTTCTGATAATTGGATCAGCGCGCCATCGGGCAGCTTGCGCACGATCTCGTGCAGGGTAACGGCAGAGACGGTGGTTGCCCCCGCGCGTTCGACCTGGGCGATGGCCTTGTCCACCACCTCGATATCCAGATCGGTCGCGCGGAAACTGACGCCGCCGCCTTCAGCCTCGATCAGGACATTGGCGAGGATGGGAATGGTATTGCGCCGCTCGACCACCGATTGCGCCTGACCGACCGCCTTAAGAAGCGCACCGCGCTCAATGCTGAATTTCATTCCGTCGCTCCTCATGACACCGGGAGAGGAAAATTACCAACTCCCCTCTCCGGCTCAAGACTTTTCTGGACTGTCCAATGGTTTATGCAGGGCGTCAAGACCGCAGGCCGCGATTGCGCCGTTCAGCCCTCGAACATCCGCAACAGAAGTTCGATATCTTCGGCGATCTGGCTGTCGAGGTTGCGCAACTCCTCGATCCGCTTGACCGCGTGGATCACCGTCGTGTGGTCACGCCCGCCAAAACGGCGCCCGATTTCCGGCAAGGACCGCGATGTGAGCTGCTTGGCCAGATACATCGCGATCTGGCGCGGGCGGGCAATGGTCCGCGTGCGCTTGGGCCCGACCATATCGGACAGGCGCACGTTGAAGTGTTCGCCGACGCGCCGCTGAATATCTTCAACCGAAACCTTGCGATCCGATGCGCGCAAGATATCTGCCAGACAATCCTGCGCCAGATCCAGCGTGATTTCCTTGCCCACCAGAGACGCAAAAGCGAACAGCCGTGTCAGCGCGCCTTCCAGCACCCGCACATTCGTGGTGATGCGATGGGCCAGAAACTCGATCACGCCATCGGCGATGACAAGGCCGGGATATTGACCACGATACAGCTCGACCTTTTGCTGCAGGATACCCAGCCGCAATTCGTAATCAGTCGGATGCAGATCGACGACCAGCCCGCATTGCAGGCGTGATTTTATCCGGTCTTCCAGATCCTTGATTTCACCCGGTGCGCGATCGGCGGAGATGATGATCTGCTTGTTCTGGTCAACCAGCGCGTTGAACGTGTGAAAGAATTCTTCCTGTGTGCTGTCCTTGCCGGCAATGAACTGAACATCGTCCACCATCAGCACATCGACAGACCGGAACAATTCCTTGAAGCCCATCATGTCGCGCTCGCGCAGGGCCTGCACAAAGCGATACATGAACTGTTCCGCCGACAGATAAACCACTCGCAGATGTGGCGAACGGTTGCGCAGCTCCCACGCGATTGCGTGCATCAGGTGGGTCTTGCCCAGGCCGACGCCACCATACAGAAACAGCGGGTTGAACGTGACCGGGCCGCCTTCGGCCACACGGCGCGCGGCGGCATGGGCCAGCTCGTTCGGCTTGCCGACAACAAAGCTGTTGAACGTGAACCTGGCATCCACGGCGGCGCCCAGATGATCATTTTCCATCCGTCCCTGCGCGGCAGGTGCCGTTGCCGTGGCAATGGGCGCTGCTTTGGCCGCCGCACGGTCAACATTGAATTCCAGCCGGTCCACGTTCGCGCCGTTCAGGGTCAGATGGCGCAATATCTCATCGCCGAAATTACGCGACACCCAATCCCCTACGAAACTGGTCGGCGCATGGAAATGCGCAACGCCATTATGAAGTTCACGGAACTTCAGCGGCTTGATCCAGGTGACGAAATTATTCTCGCCAATCGACTTTTGAAGATCCTTGCATACCTGCCCCCAGCTTTCATTTGTCATTGTCGTTGCCCGCTCCAGCATACGTCCCCAAACCATATGAAGATGCCGCCGCCGGTTTGATCCAGCCGTTCAGCATCCCATGCGGAACGCATCCTCCTGAAAATACCCTTCTGCCCCGGCGCAGCGCCAGCAGCAGACCCGTCACGCGCAGCACGTGACAGAACGCACGGAAAGAACCCCGGACATGACAGCCAACCGGCCCTGCCATATCCTGTTTCCGTGCGGGCAAATGGACATCGACCAGAACCAGCCCCTCCGGCAATCCGCCGGATAGCTGACCATGAGATATCGACGCTGCGCAAAGCCCCCTTTGCCAACTGTCCCGATATCCAGGAGCCCGCCCACTTATTTAAGCCGCAGGCCATGACAGTGGCCTGAAACAGTGCAGACAGGACGGTGCTCCAGCAATGTCCCCCCAAGACGATGTGAATCGCAATTCAGACGCTAGCAAGCTTCGTGAAGGTGGCGCAACTTATCTTCGCGCTTGACTCTGGCTTTGTCGGACCGAATCCGAAACGCCCATTTTTGCTGCCCAAAACCGATGAAAAATTACGACATGCAGCAAACAAGGATAAGGGCGCCACCCTTGCGGGAGCGCCCTGACCGATTACAAAATTGCGGTGGCTCAGACGTTGAGCGCTTTGACCCGCGAGGACAGACGCGACATTTTGCGCGCCACGGTGTTCTTGTGCAGAACGCCTTTGGTTACGCCGCGCATAAGTTCGGGCTGTGCCTGACGCAGCGCCGCAGCGGCTGCATCCTTGTCACCGGATGTGATCGCCTCTTCCACTTTGCGCAGGAAGGTGCGGATGCGCGACCGGCGCGCTTTGTTGATATCGAAGCGGCGCTCGTTCTGACGGGCGCGCTTTTTTGCCTGAGGCGAATTTGCCATGCGTTCGTGTTCCCGATTTAGGGTTCGCGTGAAACTGAAGCCGCGCTTTTATGGGCGACTCGGGGCCAAGTCAACTGGCCAAGCAACATTTTTGTCTTACTTGTCGCGAAACTGCGGTTGCCGCTTTTCCAGGAAGGCCGCCATGCCTTCAGTCTGGTCCTCGGTGGCAAAGGTCGAAAAGAACAACCGGCGCTCGAACAGGTTGCCTTCGCTCAGCGTGGTTTCATAGGCCCGGTTCACGGCTTCCTTGACCATCATCGCGGTCAGCGTCGATTTTTCGGCGATCTTGTTGGCCGTGGCCATGGCCTCATCCAGCAGCTTTTTCGCCGGAACGACGCGCGACACAAGGCCGGAACTTTCCGCCTCTTCCGCGCCCATGAACCGCCCCGTCAGATGCATTTCCATGGATTTCGCCTTGCCCACCAGCCGTGTCAGACGCTGCGTTCCGCCCATACCCGCCACAATGCCCAGATTGATTTCGGGTTGGCCGAACTTGGCGGTATCGGCGGCAATGATGAAATCGCACATCATGGCCAGCTCGCATCCACCACCCAGCGCATAGCCCGCCACGGCGGCGATGATCGGCTTGCGGCAGGCATCAAACGTGGCGCAGAAATCCGTAAACAGATCGGCCCGCAGCGCATCGACAAAGGTCAGGCCAGCCATTTCACGGATATCCGCGCCGGCGGCAAAGGCCTTGTCGGACCCGGTCAGTACGATGCAACGCACCTTGTCATCGGCGCTTGCGGCGGCAATCGCATCACCCAGTTCAGCCAGCAATTCCTGGCTGAGCGCGTTCAGCGCTTCGGGTCGGTTCAGCCGGATCAATGCCACATGGTCGGTGACGTCGACGATCAGTGTATTGTAAGCCATGGCCGGGGATCCCTCGGATATCTTTTTCAGAGACGATTCCTTAGCAGGCTCAGCTTGGGGTTCAAGCTATCTTTGGCACGTCGCGCAATGGAAGGTTGACCGACCAGATTGCACGATGCGTGCGATTACACCGCTGCAGCCGGGTGTCCGACAAGGCTGACCTGCACGGCCATAGGCCCGAAAGCTGTGCTGAAAATAGCCCAGTTCCCCATCGGTCTGGCGATGATCGCGCAGGCTGGACCCGCCTGCCTGAATCGCCTCGGCAAGCACATCGCGGATCACCGGAACCAGCTGCGCGACCCCATCGGCACCCAGATCGCCCGCTTGCCGCGTGGGATCTATCCCCGCGCGATGCAGGGCCTCGCATACATAAATATTACCCAGCCCGGCCACGATACCCTGATCCAGCAAGGCCGATTTTATCGGCATTCCCCGCCCCTGCAACCGTGCGGCCAGATATGCGGCGCTGAACATATTTCCCAATGGTTCGGGGCCCAGACCGGCCAGCAATCTGTGATCCTGAACCTGACCCGTCGGCGCAAGATCCATCGCACCGAACCGGCGGGCATCGTTGAAGACGATCCGGGCGCCGGTTTCCATATCCAGCACGACGTGGTCATGTTTCGCGGGTGCGGGGTGATCGTGATGGAATTGCCCCAGCGAATCGCCCGACACCAGCATTCGGCCCGACATGCCCAGATGGATGATCAGGGTTTCGCCCCGATCCAGATCGGCCAGAATATATTTCGACCGCCGCCCCAGCCGGATCACCCGCGCGCCGGTCAGCCGTTCGGCCATCCCCGGCGGAAACGGCCAGCGCAGATCGGGCCGGTTCACCTGTGCGCGCGCGATCACCGCACCCTGCATCACCGGCATCAGTCCGCGCCGGACGGTTTCGACCTCTGGCAGTTCGGGCATATGCGCTTTCCTCTCATTGTAACGCCCGGCAGGCGCTCTATAAGGAAAGGGAGTTCACGACAAACGGCAAGACCCGATGACCGAAGACAACAGCACGACCACCCATTTCGGTTTCCAGACCGTCCCCGAAGGCGACAAGGCCGGCATGGTGCATGGCGTGTTCACGCGCGTGGCCAATCGTTATGACGTGATGAACGATCTGATGTCGGTCGGCATTCACCGTGTCTGGAAAGACGCGATGATGGATTGGCTGGCGCCGCGGCCCGGCCAGCACCTTCTTGATGTTGCGGGCGGAACCGGCGATATCGCCTTTCGCTTTCTCAAACGTGCGCCGGGGGCACAGGCCACCGTGCTGGACATGACGGAATCGATGCTGGTGGCCGGGCGCCAGCGGGCCGAAGCCGAAAAACAGGCCGACGCCCTGAACTGGGTGGTGGGCGATGCGATGGCCCTGCCCTTTGCCGCCAACACATTCGACGTATACACGATTTCCTTTGGCATCCGGAATGTCACCCGCATCGCCGATGCCCTGTCCGAGGCCTATCGCGTGCTGCGCCCCGGCGGGCGGCTGATGGTGCTGGAATTCAGCCAGTTGCCCAACAAGGGGCTGCAATGGGCCTATGACCGCTATTCGTTCAACGTGATTCCGGTGATGGGCCAGATCGTCGCCAATGACCGCGACAGCTATCAGTATCTGGTGGAATCGATCCGCAAATTCCCCGATCAGGAATGCTTTGCCCGGATGATCCGCGAGGCAGGCTTTGAACAAGTAAAATACCGCAATCTAAGCTTGGGCATCGCCGCCCTGCATTCGGGTTGGAAGCTGTAAGTTGCGTGGGCCACATAATATCTGGCGGCTGATCCGCACCGGTGCCACGCTGGAACGTACCGGCGCGATGCGCGTCGTTCTGGTGGCCTTCAATGCGCCGCCCCTGTTGCGGGTGGTCGCCCGAGTTGTGGCCTGGCCATTTGCCTGGCTGGGGCATCGTGGCGACCCGTCGCTGCCATCCGCCACGCGGGCCCTGACGGCGCTGGGGCCGGCCTATATAAAGTTCGGCCAGATCCTTTCGACGCGGCCGGATGTCGTCGGTGACGAGTTGGCCGTGCAACTGCGCGTATTGCAGGACAAGCTGCCCCCTTTTTCGATCGACACCGCCCGCGCCATGATCGAATCTGAACTGGAACAGCCCGTCGATACCCTGTTTTCAGAATTCAGCGCGCCTGTCGCCGCCGCGTCGATCGCGCAGGTGCACCGCGTGCGCGTGGCCGCAACCGGGCAGGACGTCGCCGTCAAGGTTCTGCGCCCCGGCATCGAAAGGGCTTTCCGCAAGGATATCGACGCCTTCTATTTCGCCGCCGCGGTGATCGAGGCCCTGTCGCCGGCCTCGCGGCGGCTGCGCCCTACCGATGTGGTCGCCCATTTCGAAGGCGTTGTGCTGGGCGAACTGGATCTGCGGCTGGAATCGTCCTCGGCATCGGAATTTGCCGCCAATACCCATCGCGACAAGGGTTTCCATGTGCCCGCCGTAAACTGGGCCCTGTCGGCACGCCGGGTAATGACGCTGGGCTGGGCCGATGGCGTGCCGCTGGGTGACAATGACGCGATTGACGCCGCCGGGCATGACCGGCGTGTATTGGGCGAGCGCGTATTGCAGCTGTTCCTGAACCATGCCCTGCGCGACGGGTTCTTTCATGCCGATATGCATCAGGGCAACCTCAAGGTCGGTGCGAACGGCGATATCCTGTGTTACGATTTCGGCATCATGGGGCGGATTGATGAATATACCCGCCGCGTCTATGCTGAGATTTTGTTCGGCTTTATCCGCAAGGATTACCGCCGCGTTGCCGAAGTGCATTTCGAGGCCGGCTATGTACCCCATGACCGCGACATCGACGAATTCGCCCGCGCCCTGCGCGCCGTGGGCGACCCGATTTTCGGGATGGATGCTAGCCATATCTCGATGGGAAGGCTGCTGAGCTATCTGTTCGAGGTCACCGAGCGCTTTGGCATGGAAACCCGGACCGAACTGATCTTGCTTCAGCGCACCATGGTCGTGGTCGAAGGCGTGGCCAGATCATTGAACCCGCAGATCAATATCTGGGAAGTCGCCCGCCCCATCGTCGAGGATTACATCAAGGAAAACGTGGGGCCCAAGGCGTTCTTGCGTGACATTGGCTTGACCATGCGGGTATTGGCCCGCTTCGGACCGAAATTGCCACAGATGGCCGAGCAAGCCCTTCTGAACCGCAGCGACCCCCCCCCGCCACGCCGCCGCCCGTCACGGCTGTGGCCGGTTGTCTGGATGCTGTTTGGTGCAGCAAGCGTCGCGGTGGGGATGGTTTTGGGCAAATATCTTTAACTGCCACTGCATATTTCGCGGCGGCCTAACCCTGGCCCGATCGCACCGCGGTCACCGCATCCACCGCCACCTCGGCGCCACTATCCAGAACCAGAACAACCTGCCCGCCAGTTGTCCTAGCCTCGGCGACGGTGGCATAGCTTTGCACCGGCGTGGTCGCGATCAGTTTTCCACCGGAAAAACTGTCCAGCGTAAAGCTGTAACTGCCATCGGCGACGGGTATGCCGCCACCGTCGATGCCGCTCCAGCTATAGGGATCGCTGGACAGGCTGATATCAAGCCGTTGAATTTCGGTCCCCTGATCATCACGCACGACCAGTTGGGCGGCATCGGCCAGAATATCGGGTTCGGGAAACACCGTGATCGGCTGACCGCCAAAGCTGGCGGGGGCGGTGCTGCGCACCTCCATCCCGACCCACCCGGCGAATTGGGCCATGCTTTGACCAGTCAGGGCAGTCAGCAGTTCATTGGTGCGAACCTGCTGTTCAACACCCGAAAACGTAGCGAGTTGAACCGCGAAATCCGTTGAATCCATCGGGTTCAGCGGATCCTGGTTGTTCATCTGCGCGGTCAGCATTTTCAGGAAGGTTTCAAAATCCGAACTGATCCCGGCTTTTGGCCTTGCAGGGGTTTGAACGACGTTCTGGTTTGTGGTTGCGGACGAAACTTGCATCGGTTTGGCCTTTCAGATCCGGATATCCAGCCCACCTGCCCGAGGGGCGCGGTCGGCCGGCAAGAAATGCACAACAGGTTCTGCCATGACAGGTGAGGCGAAATCGGCCTCGGGGCCGGGCCTATGGCCGGATCCGCTGTGGTGTTGACCTTGATCGCCAAACCTGAACTGAACATCGCGATAGCCAAGATCGCGAAAATCCTGCCCAAGCAGGTCGATATGACGTCGAAGTAAATCCTGTATATCCGGCCGATCGGCATGAATGATCACGTTCAAAACGTGATCACTGGGCGCCAGACTGATGCGTACGCGGCCAAGCTCCTGGGGGTTCAGGATAACCTCTATGCGGTCATCGGTCTTGTGAACCACCGCTTGGGTGATCTGAGCCGCGATCTGCGGGGCCAAGGAAGGCGGCTGCGAGGGAATACTGGTCTGAATGGACCTGTCCCACGCCGGTGTCACGCTGGCGACATCACCAGACAGCACCGGATTGGACAGATCCATTTGGAGCTGCGCCGATCCGGCTTTCGGGTCAGCGGTGCCGCCTTGCGGGTTGATTGAATCGATAGCTGCCTCGGGCTGGTTAGTGGCAGCGACGCGTGCGCTTGAACCTGTATTGGATATGCTTTGCACCGGCACCGTTGTTTCAGCGGCAAGATCCCCCTTATCCGCGAACCGCAACGGCTGCAGGGGCGGCAATACGGGCTTTTGCTTGACTGTTTCAGCCAAAAGCGCCGATCCGTCCGGCAGAGTATCATCAATTGCATCGGCTTCCGTGCCAGGCAGGGACGATGGCACGGATACCAGCACGCTCTCGTCAGCATATGCATTCGGCGCTGGTCCGCCCACCTGCTGCAGGCCAACAGGATCTGTGTCGCCCGGCACTCCAGTCAGTGCCGTCATGGGGAATACCTGCCGCGCCTCGTGCGCGGGCAATGCAGGCTTCGTTGTCACCTTTTCCGCCATTTCAGCGCCACTTCCGGTTTCGCGCAAATCAGGTGGTGGCAGGTTGGACGCCTGCACCATTTCAGACCCTGCGCGCCTCGTAATGGTCCCCTCCTGCATCTTCGCCTGCGGGTCGGATTCACCGCTGCGCGCTGTTGCTCGCCCTGGCTGTGGCGGGCCATCGCGAAGATATCCCGCGATAACCGCTGGCACATCTTCGGTTTTTCTTGGCACAGGCCGGTTCCAACCGACATCTTCAACGATATCCGGGCCGATCGGTTTAACTGGCGCGGCGGTCATTACGGCAGCCGGCAGCACAGGAACAAGTATTGCTTCGGGGGACGAATCGTCTGGATGAACTGGTGTTGGATCCTTCCCTTCGGGCACGGAGATATCGGGTGCGGATTCCGCTGGCACATCCGGCATGATGCCTTGATGCGACGGCAAAGAGACAAGAAATTCCACAGGCGCCGCGCTGTCATCGCAGGATGACATACCCTGGGGGCATCCCACCCTCATCTGTGGCCATGCGGCTTTGCCTACTGCTATCTGCCGCCCTTGCGAAAGGATGTTTGAGCCCGCCACATCCGCCCGCACCAAAGTCCGCACCCCCTGCAAGACGATCTGAAACGCATCGGCATCAGGTGACATTTCTACTGACGCAACGGCCATGCTACCCGGCAGGACGCGCGGGGATATTTCGGCCAGATCTATTTGCATTCCGATGAGCATGGGTTCCCGACTTCTGTCGACGGCACAGCCCATCCATGTGCGAGGAAGGTTACTAATTCTTTACCGGTTTCGCACAACACTTGGAAAACCTCGAACAATTGAAGGAACACTCTGATGCCCGACATTCCTGCGATCTCGCAGATGACAATGCTCGCCCGACAGTCGGGCCAGTTGCGGCAGGTAGCAGAACAGTTGGAATCTGGTTTTCTGGCGGAAATGCTGAAAAACGCCGGATTTGGACAGGCAAGCGCATCCTTTGGCGGCGGGGCGGGCGAGGATCAGTTCGCCTCATTCCTGCGTCAGGCGCAGGCCGATCAGATGGTGCTGCATGGCGGAATCGGCCTTGCAGAACATCTGTTTTCCGCCCTGCAGGAGCACAGCAATGCCGGGCGGTGACCTGTATAACCGCCTGCGCGATCTGCTGGAGCGGGAGCACCAGGCATTGATATCCGGTCAGATAGATACGTTGGCGCGCCTGTGCGCGGAGAAAGAGCGGCTGATCGGCGCCTTGCAGACAACAGCCGCACAGGCGGACCTTGGCACCCTGCAGGCCCTGCGCCCATTGGCCGAACGGAATGCGCATCTGCTGCAAGCCTTGCGCCGCGGTGTCAGCGCCGCGCGTGAATCACTGGATCGCATCCGGAATGGTTCGCCACTGTTTGGCACCTATGACAGCAAGGGCACCAGCACCCCGCTGGTGCATCGCAGCGGTGCGGTGGAGCGTCGGGCCTAACGAAGTTTAGTCAATTCCATTTCATTTTCCGGTCGTCCCTTAGCCGCTCATTAGGACTTGGCGCCGATTGTCGACCTTGCACTCCGGATGGGGTGGCGCGGGGATCGCAAATTGGGTCGCTGCATGTCTAGAACGACGTTCATACCGTTGCGACGGCACCTCGATCGGCGCAAAGCGCCCCGAAACTGAAGGAAACAGACATGTCGAGTATTCTGACGAACAATGGCGCGATGGTTGCGCTGCAAACACTGAAATCCATCAACGCCAACCTGACCAAGACTCAAGGAGAGATCTCTACCGGCAAATCGGTTGCCTCGGCCAAGGATAACGCCGCCGTCTGGGCCATTTCCAAGGTGATGGAGGCGGATGTGAATGGTTTCAAGGCGATTTCCGAAAGTCTGTCGCTGGGTGATTCGACCGTCGCCGTGGCCCGGCAGGCCACTGAAACCGTCACCGACCTGCTGACCGACATCAAGGCAAAGGTTGTCGCCGCACAGGAAGGCAACGTTGACCGTGCAAAAATCCAGACCGATATCAGCGCCCTGCGCGACCAGATCAATTCGGTCGTCGGTGCCGCGCAGTTCAATGGCTTGAACCTTGTTCAGGGAACTGCGGACGTAGAGATTCTTTCATCCCTTGACCGCAGCAATAACGGCACCGTCACTGCCAGCCACATCAAGGTATCGCGGCAGGATCTGACCAGCACCGCCGGCACCCTGGGCAGCGGCACCGACCTTTCCGCCAACGCCACGCTTTCTGCGGCATCCGCCACCAATGCGGGCAATACCCAAACTCTGACGATCGCCACGGATGCCGATATTTCCGGCGATTCCTTCGACATCTCCATCGGTGGGGCAACCGTCAGCTTTGGTGTCGGCGATCTGACTGGCGACGAATCGGCAGCCGCAACCGCGATTTCCGGCGCCATCAACGCGCTTGGCCTGGTCGGCATCACCGCAAGCGCCTCGTCTGGCGTCGTGACCTTCACGTCGACCAGGGCCTTCGAAGATGTTGACCTCACCGCGACCAAGAACGGCGGCGCAACCGGCGTTACGCTGTCGGGCGCCACGATCGGCGAGCGGGCGGAATCGCTCACATTCTCTGCCTCGGCGAATGTCAACGAAGGTGACGGTTATCAGGTCACGGTGGGTGGCAGCGCCTATACTTATGTCGCTGGCAAGAATGAAACATTTGAAGACATCGCGCGCGGCCTGAAGGCGGCGGTTGATGGCGGTGGCGTTTCCGGCGTCACCACGCAGGTCGCCCAGAACAGCTCTGGCCAATGGCAGTTGAAGATCGACAACGGTGGCGCATCCAGTGTCAGCCTGGCGCGTGCAGGCGCGGCGGATGGCACTGCGTCGGGTGGGCTTTTCGGATTGGGTGGCATCGACGTGACCACCGATACCGGCGCCCAGGCCGCCTTGGGCAATATCGAAACCCTTATCGACAATGCCATCAGCGCCGCCGCCGAATTCGGTTCGGCCGAGGGACGCATCGAAACGCAAAGCAATTTCATCGGCAAACTTACGGATGCCCTGAAATCGGGCATCGGTGCGCTGGTCGATGCCGATATGGAGGCAGCTTCGGCGCGCCTGCAGGCCTTGCAGGTGCAGCAGCAGCTTGGCACACAGGCATTGTCGATCGCCAACCAATCGCCGCAAAGCATTCTGTCGCTGTTCCGGTAACGGGCTGATCCCGGGCGCATCACCGCCCGGGATATCCGTTCGCCCTCAGACATCAAATTGACCGGAAGGAAAGACATTGACCGCCCATATGCTGGCGAAATCCGCCTATTCGACGCCGAACCAGACGATGTTCCGAACACCACGCCGAATCGAATATGATCTTTTCGCGGAAATCACGGCCCGTTTGAAAGCCGCGACCGGGGAAAAACAGAAATTTTCCGCACTGGTCTCGGCCCTGCATGACAACAGCAAACTGTGGATGACGCTGGCTGCCGACCTGGTCGAACCCGGCAACGGTTTGCCCGACTCACTTCGCGCGCAACTTCTGTCGCTGGCGGAATTCACCCGGGTGCAGACCCACAAGGTTCTGTCGGGCAAAGACAGCGCCGAGGTGCTGATTGATATCAACACCGCCATCATGCGCGGTCTGAACCAGAAGGCAGCCACATCATGAGCGGCCTTGTCCTGAAACTTGCACCCGGCGAGCGTGTGCTGATCAATGGTGCCGTGATCGAAAACGGTGATCGCCGGGGCCGTCTGTCTGTCATCACACCAGGGGCAAACATCTTGCGTCTGCGCGATGCAATTCACCCCGATGAGGTCAACACGCCCGTTCGCCGCGTTTGTTATATTGCGCAATTGGTCCTGTCCGGCGATGCGGTGCCAGAGCAGGCCCGCCTGCAATTGCTGCGCGGGATCGAACAGCTCAGCCAGGTGCTGACCGATCACGACAGCCGCACCCACCTGACACAGGCCACAGAGGCCGTTCTGGCCGATCAGTATTACTATGCGCTGAAAGCAATGCGCGGCCTTTTGCCGCGCGAAGAACGCCTTATGGCAACCGCGCGGTCATGAGCTTCGCACCGGTCATTCCCGTTGGGTGCTATGCCGGTTGGCGGTTTCTGGCGCGCACGGCTGATACACAAAAGGCCGCCTTTCAGAAATCCCCGGAAATGGCGCGCGATGTTGACTATTTTCGCGAAAATATCGGCAAGATCACATCGGCCGAGGCCCTGGTCGCAGACCGAAGGCTGTTGCGCATAGCGCTGGGCGCCTTCGGTCTGGAGGGTGACGTCAACAACAGCTATTTCATACAGAAGGTCCTGTCGGACGGAACGCTGGATGAAACGGCATTGGCCAACCGCATTGCCGACAAAAGTTATCACAAAATGTCCAAGGCATTCGGGTTTGGCGATTTTTCAACGCCCAATACTCAGCTTTCGGATTTTCCCGACAAAATCCTGTCCGCCTTTCAGTCACGCAGCTTCGAAATTGCCATCGGCGAACAAAACCCGGACATGCGCCTGGCAATGAACGCCGTTCGTGAGCTTGCCGACATCACTGCCGGATCTGGCAGCGATGATACAAAATGGTTCACCGTGATGGGGTCGGAACCATTGCGCAAGGTGTTCGAAACGGCACTGGGCCTGCCTGAATCATTCGCGGCGCTGGATATCGACCAACAGTTGACCATCTTTCGTGATCGCGCGGCCCGGACATTCGGAAACGGCGAGATCTCTCAGTTTCAGGATCCCGAAAACACCGAGGCCCTAGTTCGGCGCTTCCTGATCCAGGCCGACCTAAAAGCCTTCGCAGCATCGTTCAGCCCGGCTGCGACCGCATTGACCCTGCTGCAGGCCGCGATGCGCTGACGCGCCGAATATCCGGGTCAGGCCACGGCCGCTGTCGGACCCGCCATGCCGGGCGCCGAGATTGTCGAAAGGCAAGTTTTCAGACGCGCGAAACTGTCGCTCGTATCGCCTGTCTCTGCCTGGGACAAAAACCCGTCCAATGCGGACCAGGCCGCAATTGCGTCATCAATATCCCGATCTGAACCCGGCGCATACAGCCCCGCCTGTATCATCATTTCGGCCCGCTCATAGCTGCCCAGCAAATGTCGCGCCCGCCCTATCAGCGCATTTTCTTCGACTGTGGCGGCATCCGGCAGGCTGCGCGAAACTGATCGCAACAGATCAATTGCCGGAAAGCGCCCCCGTTCAGCAATCGTGCGGTCCAGAACGACATGGCCATCAAGCACGCCGCGCAAGATATCGGCCACTGGTTCGTCCATATCAGAGCCCGCCACCAAAACACTGAATATGGCCGTAATATCGCCCATGTCACCCGCCCCGGGGCCAGCCCGTTCAGCCAGACCCATGATCATCTGCGCCGTGGAAGGGGGATACCCCCGCAGCGATGCGACTTCGCCGGCGGCAAGCGCGACCTCGCGATGTGCCTCTGCGAATCGGGTTACCGAGTCGGCCATGAACAGGACATGCGCACCCTGATCGCGGAAATGCTCGGCGACGGCCATCGCTGTCCAGGCGGCGCGGCGGCGCACAAGCGCCGATCGGTCAGAGGTCGCGGCGATCACGACCGAACGCCGCAACCCGTCAGCGCCCAGCACCCGGTCGGTAAATTCACGCACTTCGCGGCCGCGTTCGCCGATCAGCGCGATAACCGCGACATCAGCCTGAACACCACGCGCCAACCGCGACAGCAATGTCGATTTACCCACGCCAGACCCGGCGAACAGCCCGATCCGCTGGCCACGCACAAGGGGCAACAGGGTGTTGAACACCGCCAGCCCCGTTTCCAGACGCCGCCCCAAGGCATGCCGACTGGTCGCAGGCGGCGGCGCTGCGCGCAGGATGCGCGCCTGCGTCCCACTCAGCAATCCGCGCCCGTCCAGCGGCCTGCCGAACGGGTCAATCACCCGGCCCAGCCAGCCTTGATCCGGTGCGATGGTCGACGGCCCCAGCAACACGGCCCGATCGCCCAGCGCCATCCCTTCTGGCGCGCCGTCCGGCAAGACAGTCAGCCTATCTGGCGCAAGCTGCAACACCTCGCCCAGCCTGACATCCCCCCGCCGATCGCGAATCTGAACCAGATCGCCAAGACAGGCCCGGTCTGCCAGCCCGTCAACACCCACAGTCCCGCGGCCGATTGACACGATGCGCCCGGCCGGACGCGTGGATTGCAACCCCGCAAGGCCGCATTGCAAGGCCGCAAGGGATGGAAACTGCATGAGGGTTCTCCGCTCTGACTGATGAGAACGGTTTATAAACGAATCAGGATTAATCCTTGGTTGAAACCGAGGAGAAGCCCGGATGTTCGCAAAGTTGGAACTGTTTCAGATGGCGCAAGGCATGGCATCAAATGCCGCGACGCGCCAGGCTGTCATCGCCCGCAATATCGCCCAGGCCGACACGCCTGGATACAAGACGGCCGATGTCAAACCCTTCGCCGAAACCTATGCGGCGCAGGACGATTTCACGGCCAATGCCACCCGCAAGGGGCACCTTGCCGCCAGTCAGCCCTGGCGGGAGCAACCTGTCATACAAACTGCAACCGGCGCCGAGGCATCGCCAAACGGCAATACCGTATCGCTTGAAGTCGAAATGACGAAAGCGGCGGAAACGCGCACTCAGCACGATATGGCGCTGGGTATATACAAATCTGCGCTGAACATTCTGCGCAGCAGCCTTGGGCGCTAGGGGCGGGCGATGAACGATCTCATCAAAACGCTTTCCCTGTCGGCCAGCGGCATGAACGCCCAATCGGCCCGGCTGCGCCATGTTTCGGAAAATATCGCCAATGCCGATACCCCGGGCTATCGGCGCAAGACGATGGGTTTTGAGCAGGTGAAACAGGGTGGCGACACGCCCGGCACAGTGCGGCCCGGCCCTGTCAAGCTTGACCAGCGTGACCTGACCCGAATCTTTGATCCCGGCAATCCGCTGGCGGATGAAACCGGCCATTATGACGGCTCGAATGTCGATCTGGTGGTCGAAATCGCGGACGCGCGCGAAGCGCAGCGCAGCTATGAGGCGAATCTCAAAATGTTCGACCAGGCACGTCAGATGACGTCCAGCCTGCTCGATTTGCTGCGCCGGTAAAGGAGTACCAGAATGGATATCCGATCCTCAACCGCCGCCCTGCAAGGCTATGCCCAGGCGCGCCCCGCCACAAAGCCAGGCGGGGCAACCCCGGAAACGGGCTTTGCTCGCATGGCACGGGATTTTACCGAAACCTTGCAAAATGCCGAAAACACGGCAAAGGCCGCGATGACCGGCGGCGCCGATGCACATGCGCTGGTGCAGGCGCTGGCGCAAACCGAACTGGCCGTAGAAACGGCTGTCACGGTGCGCGACAAGGTTGTCGAGGCCTATCAGGAAATCCTGCGAATGCCGGTCTGACCCATGCAAGATATTATCCTTTATGACATTTTACGCCAGGGCCTGTGGATTGCGGTCAGGATTTCGGCGCCAATCCTGACGGTCGCCTTGGTTGTGGGTCTGGTGATCGGCCTGTTTCAGGCACTGACCTCGATCCAGGAAATGACGCTGACATTCGTTCCCAAGCTGGTGGCGATCCTGGTGGTATTCTGGATGTCGATGAATTTCATGACCGAGGCTCTGACCGGGTTCTTCACCGACAGTCTGTTGCCCCTGATCGCCGGAACATGACCCATGGATAATGCTGGATACACCACATTGACACGTCAGGCCGGATTGCTGCGTGAAATGCAAACCGTGGCCAATAATATCGCCAATCTGTCGACGGCAGGCTATCGCGCCGAAGGGGTGATCTTCGCCGAATACGTGCGCAATACGGCGGGCGACGCCGGCGCGCTGTCGATGGCGACCGGCGATGTGCGCAAAACCGATCTGCGCCAGGGTCAGCTGACCCAGACCGGCGGCACATTTGATCTGGCCATCGAAGGCCCGGGGTTTTTCATGGTTGAAACGGCCCAGGGGCCGGCCCTGACACGGGCAGGCGCCTTTACTCCGAACGAGGCGGGTGAACTGGTCAACCCCGAAGGGCATCATCTGCTTGACGCAGGTGGTTCACCGCTTTTCATCCCCCCCGATGCCACAGCGGTCAGCATTGCGCCAGACGGCACGATCAGCGCAGACAGCCGCGTGGTGGGACAGGTCGGCCTTTACCAGCCATCAGACCCGCTGACCCTGACGCGCCAGAGCGGAACGCTGTTCATATCACCGTCCGATATCGACCCGGCACCCGAAGGCAGCGCGATCCTTCAGGGATATATCGAAGGCTCCAATGTCGATCCCATTACCCAGGTCGCGCGAATGATCGAGGTGCAGCACGCCTATGAACTGGGCCAAAGCTTTCTGGAGCGCGAAGATGAACGCATCCGTGCCGTGGTGCGCACCCTTGGCCAATAACCCGCAAGGAGAACTGACATGCAGGCCCTGAAAATCGCCGCCACAGGTATGATGGCCCAACAAATGCGGGTCGAGGTCATCTCGAACAACCTCGCGAACATGAGCACAAATGGCTATAATGCCCGGCGCGCTGAATTCACCGATCTGCATTATCAGCAATTGACGCGTCCGGGCACGATCAGCGCCTCTGACGGCACCGTGGTGCCAACCGGCGTGCAGCTTGGCCTGGGGGTCCGGCCGGCGGCGATCGGCGTGATGCTGCAACAAGGCTCGCTTTCGCAAACGGGGGGCGATCTGGATATTGCCATCGAAGGCAAGGGCTATCTCGAGGTCACGCTGCCCTCGGGCCAGGCCGCCTATACGCGTGACGGAGCCCTCAAACGCAATGGCGAAGGGCTGATCGTTACATCAGATGGCTTTGCTGTCGTGCCCGATATCACCATCCCCGACGACGCGCGCAGCATATCGATCAGCCCCGAAGGCGAAGTCTATGCCTATTTCAGCGACCGCGTTCAGCCTGAATTGCTGGGCCAGTTGTCACTTTCGGGGTTTTCGAATGAAAAAGGGCTAGAGGCCATCGGTTCTAACCTGTTCACAGAAACAGCGGCCTCTGGCCCGGCCAATGTCGCAGCGCCGGGTGCAGATGGGCTTGGCCTTTTGCGGCAAGGCTATGTCGAGGACAGCTCGGTCGATGCAGTGCGCGAAGTCACTGAACTGATCGAGGCGCAGCGCGGCTATGAACTGAACGCCAAGGTTATCACCGCCGCCGATCAGATGCTTGGCGCAACCACGCAGGTGCGGTGATGAAACGAATGATTGCCGTGCTCATCGCAGTTGCACAACCTGTCTGGGCCGAAACGGTCGTCCCGACACGTACGCTGCGCAGCCAGACCATCCTCTCCTCGCAGGATGTGACCCTGATCGCCGAAACCATGCCCGGCGCGCTGACCCATCCCGATCAGGCAATCGGGCTGGAAGCGCGCGTGATCCTTTACGCCGGCAGACCGATCCACCCCGGCGATCTTGGGCAACCCGCGCTGATCGAACGCAACCAGATCGTGACGCTTCTCTATCAGCGCGGCTCGTTGGTCATCGCGACAGAGGCCCGCGCGCTGGACCGCGCAGCCTTCGGCGAGCTTGTTCGCGTCATGAACCTGGAATCGCATACAACACTGACCGCGTCCGTCACGGGCAACGGCCAGGTCACCGTGCAGCAAGACCGCTAACAGGAGAGACCCATGCGCATGTTCACCACCTTGCTTGCGGCTTTGCTGTTGGTTCCCGCTGCAGCCTGTAACCGCCTGGCCGAAGTCGGCCGCGCGCCCGAATTCAGCTCTGCCGATGGCGGCAATGCCTATTTGGCCATGGCATCCCTTCCCCAGTCGGGCGCTGCCCAGGGCGGCCCGGGTTCAGCACGCGCATCATTATGGAATGGTGGGCGGGCTTCGTTGCTGGGCGACCGCCGCGCTGGCCTGCCTGGCGATATCATGACCGTCGTCATCGAGATCGACGACAAGGCGGAAATTTCCAATTCCAGCCAGCGGGCCCGAAATGGGTCTGAAAAGCTCAGCCTGCCCGGTTTGTTCGGCATACCTCAGCGGCTCGACGCGCAGCTTCCCGACGGGGCCAGCATGGACAGCGCGGTATCCACCACTTCATCCAGCGAATCCGGCGGTGACGGATCGGTGCGCCGCAATGAAAAACTGACATTGCGCATTGCCGCCACTGTTACCGGCCAATTGCCCAACGGCATTCTGCGCATCGAAGGTTCGCAAGAGGTGCGCGTGAATTTTGAGATCCGCGAACTGCTGGTTACCGGCTATGTCCGGCCCCAGGATATCTCGCGACAGAACGAAATCACCTATGACAAGATCGCCTCGGCCCGCATTTCCTATGGGGGGCGCGGCCAGATCACCGACGTTCAACAGCCGCGCTATGGCCAGCAGATCGCGAACATCATTCTGCCGTTCTGAGGGGCGCGCTCATGTCTAAGATTCTGCCGGTGATTATTGCGATTTTGGGGCTTGCGGCCGGCGCAGGCGCTGGATTTGTGCTTCGTCCTGCTGAAAAGCCTGCCGAACACGCGCCGGACATGCCATCCGACAACAGCCACGCCGACCCGCATGCCGAAAAACCATCATCGCAAACCGGGGTGGAATTCGTCAAGCTGAACAACCAGTTTATCGTGCCCGTCGTTGAAAACGGCGCCGTTTCCGCACTGGTCGTCGTCGCACTCAGCCTCGAGGTCGCACAGGGAGAACGTGAAGCAGTCTATCTGATGGAGCCCCGCATCCGCGACGTGTTCTTGCGGGTTTTGTTCGACCATGCCAATTCAGGCGGGTTTCGCGGCACGTTCACAGCCAGCACCAATATGTCGGCCCTGCGCATTGCCTTGCTGGAAGCTGCGCAAAAGGCCTTGGGGCCTGGCATCAAGGATGTGTTGATCATTGATCTGGTTCGCCAGGACACCTAGGCACTGGCAACCTTGCGATCAGTTTTGCCAGCGCGGCATCCCGCCCGTATGCTTGGCTGGCCTGTTCTTTTGCCTGCGCCTGCCTGGCCAGAGCCTGCACCAGCTCAAGCTTCAGACCCGCCTGCTGCTTCAACGCCCAATCGCGCCAAACCATATCCATCCCGGCGCGCGTGGCCGGGGTGTCGATATCGGTGCACATCATCTCCCTCTCGTGGGTCAGCGCGTCGATTTTCTGCACGATTGCGTGACTTTCGGCCGCCGCTGCCCTCATGCGGGCCAGCTCTGATTCAACGCAGATCTTCGTCAGAAGGCGCAGGCGCTGAATATCCGTGCGGCGGGGCTGTTTCATAACCGCCTCCCGGCCCGCAAACGCATTGCCTCGGCGAACCTGATCGCGGCTGCCACGGCGCGATAATGCTCTCGCTGAACTTGCTGACCGATCTCGATCGTTGCAAACAGCGCCCTCGCTGTGGGCGGATCACTAAACAATGGAACCCCGTTTTCTGCCGCGATTTCACGCATACGCGCCGCGATTTCATCAACCCCCTTGCCAATACAGACCGGCGCGCCGCCTGCTGTCCGATCCCATTGCAGGGCCACTGCATAATGGGTGGGGTTCACGATCACCACATCGGCTTTCGGCACATCCGCCAGCATCTGGTTTGCGGCGATCTGGGCACCGCGTTGTCGGCGCTGATGCTTCATGTGCGGATCACCTTCGGACTGTTTATGTTCATCCTTGAGATCCTGCAGCGACATCCGGTTTTTCCGGATATGGTCGAAATATTGCCAAAGATAATCACCAGCCCCCATCGGCACGACAATCAGGATGACAATCAGCAGGAATTCCAGCGCCAGCCGCATCATCAGCGCGATCGCAAGGCCGGCGGGCAGCTGCGCGGCGGATGCCATCCGATCAAGGTTATGGGCCAGAAACCAGGTCAGCACGATTCCATAAAGCATCAGTTTGACCGCGCTTTTGCCGAATTCGAACAGCCCTGTACGGCCGAACTTGTTGCGGGCATTGGCGATCGGATCTATGCGCGACAACTTTGGGGCAATCTTTTCCGGTGCCAGTATCAGGCTGCGCTGCGCCAGGATCGAAACCAGCGCGGCAAGTGCCGGCGCCAGAAACCATGGCGCAATACTCTTGCCGACGACAAGCATCAGCCCTCCATATGCCGCCGGTCCGGCCGCAATATTGCTGTCAATCCCGGCCTGGGCGATCACTGCCAGCAAAACCTCACCCAGACCTGTGAAGGTGGCTGCTCCGAACCCTGTCATGACAAGGCCGAAACCGGCATAGCCGGCGGCAATGTTCAGATCGGACGACCTTGGCGTTTCGCCTTTCTTGCGGGCGTCATCCAGACGTTTCTGGGTCGGGTCGTGTGATTTTTCTTCGTCACTGTCGGACATGTCAGTTCGGCATTGCAAAAGGCGCGCCCAGAACGCCGTTCATCCACTGCACCCAGATTTCCAGAACTTGAGGAAGGATCACCGCCAACAGGGCCAGTCCGCCCAAGGTGATGGCTGGCGCCCCGATGAATGACACCATCAGCTGCGGCATGGCACGATTTATGACGCCAATTGCCAGATTATAGATCAGGGCCCCGATCACGAAGGGCATGGCCAGCGTCAACGCGAGGCCAAAGCCCTGTGCGATATGGGCCACCCCCCAATCCACCAGAGCAGCACCATCAGGCAAAACGCCGAATGGCAGCGCATCATATGACAGAATGATCGCCTGTGCGGCCCGCACATGCAGCCCGCTCATCACGGCCAGCGCCAGCCCGGCACTGACCATCAGATGCCCGGCGGCGGGCAGGGGTTCGGCCCCGGCATTTGCGAAAATCTGCGCCAGAGATGTGGCCTGGGCGATCATCTGTCCAGCCATCTGCAAGACCAGAACCGACAGGCGCAATATCAACCCCAGCGCCAGGCCCGTTATGATTTCAGAAATCAGATATGCCCCGATCCTGAAATCTGGGGTCGTGATTTGCGGTGCGACCACCGGCGCGGCGATGGCGGTGAATATGACCGCCAGTATCAGCCTGACCCGCTGTGGCACGGTTTGTTCGCCAAAGGCCGGCAGCAAAGCCATCACGGCACCCACCCGCAGGAACACCACGAATCCGATCTGCATCTGGTCCTGCGCAACGGGGAAAAGCTGGGTCAGCAGCGCCATCATGCGGGAACAAGCCCGACCAGGGCGGGGCGGGCCTCGCTTCCGACCTCTTCGAAGGACAGAACCGGCGCCATGATCCCTTTTGCCGACAGAACCGTGCGCACAAAACGCCGGCGGCGGGTCGATGTGATGACAGCCGGAAAGACCCCGTCTTCACCCGCTTTGGACAGCCTGTCAGAAACAAGATCGGCCAACCGGTTGAAATCGGCCGGGGGCAGGGCAACGGAATGGGCCCCGCCCTCGCCTGTGATTTCATATTTGGCGAAGCGCTCCTCCCATTCTGGGGCAAGCTGCAACAGCGGAATGGTGCCATCCGGGCGCCTGTGCTCTGCGACCAGCTGGAACCCGAGCTTGTGACGAACATATTCGCACAGATCCTCGGCATTTGAATATGTCTGCCTTGCCGCAGAGATAGACTCCAGGATGAGCGGCAGATTGCGAATCGAGACCCGCTCCTCCAGTAACAGACGCAGAACCGCCAACAGCAGGTCGACAGGAACCCGCTCCGGGACAAGTTCGTCGATCATGCGCCGGTTGGCTTCGGCGCGGGCCGGGTCCGTCAAGCGTGTCAGTTCATCCAGCAACCGGCGCAAGGCCTTCAATGTCAGCAGGCGTGCAAAGTTCCGGCGCACCACCTCCAGCAGATGGGTCGACAGCACTTCGGACGGGTTGACGACAGTCACGCCTGACAGCGCCATATCTTCGGCCGCCTGCGGTGTGATCCAGCGCGCCGGAGCGCCGTAAACCGGCTCTTTCACGTCCTCTCCCGATGGCAGGGCCGGAACATCCTCGGATTTGAGCGCCAGAACCTGATCCGCCCATAATCGATCCCGCGCCTGTTCGACGCCTTGGATACGAATGACATAGGTTCCGGGCGGCAGGGTGCCATTATCCGTCAGGCGCATCTCGGGCAGGATCAGGCCATAAACCTCGGCGATATGTTTGCGCATATTGTCAATTCGCGCGTCCAGACCGGTGGCCGGATCCAGAACCATACCAACCAGATTGGGCGCAAATTCCACATGAATGTCATCCAGATCGAGAAGATCGCCCAGCGGAGCCTCGCGAATTACCGGCGCTTTCGGTTCGGCCTTGGCGGCGGCAACAGCGCGCCGCGCGGTGTTGCGGCTGACAAGATAAGCCCCGCCAGCCAAAACCCCCGCGCCCATCACGAACGGGACGAACGGCATTCCTGGAACCAGGGCGAACACGGCCATCAGCACGGCAACCGTTGCCAGCGCCGGCGGATAGCGCCCCAACTGACCCACCAGCGCCAGGTCTGTAGCCCCTGTCGCCCCCCCGCGCGCCAACAGCAATGCAGATGCAATAGAGATGATCACAGCCGGGATCTGGCTGACCAGCCCGTCGCCCACCGTCAGGATTGCATAAGTCTCGAACGCGCGTGAAAGCGGCATGCCATGAAGGGTAACGCCAATGATCAATCCCATCACCAGGTTCAGCAAGGTGATCATCAGGCCCGCAACGGCATCGCCTTTAACAAACTTTGACGCCCCGTCCAACGACCCAAAAAAGGTGGTTTCAGCCTGATCGCGCTCGCGTCGCTTCTTGGCTTCCTCATGGTCGATTGCACCCGCCGCCATGTCGCTGTCGATCGCCAATTGCTTGCCCGGCATCGCATCCAGCGCGAAACGGGCGCCGACTTCGGCCATGCGAGCGGCCCCCTTGGTGATGACCATGAAGTTGACGATCAGCAACACACCGAACACGACCAGCCCGATCAGGATATTCCCGCCCATAACGAAGCTGGCAAATCCTTCGATCACATCGCCGGCGGCCCGCGTGCCGGTATGACCCTCGCCGATAATCAGCTTGGTCGATGACACGTTCAACGACAGCCGCAGCATCAGAGTAGCCAGCAAAACGGTGGGAAATACCGAGAAATCCAGTGGGCGTTCGATGAACAGCGTCACTGTAAAGATAAGGATCGCCAACGCAAAAGATGCAGCCAGCCCGATATCCAGCACCCAGGCCGGAACAGGCAGGATCATCATGACGATGACCGCCATCAACGCCATCGCCAGCAGAATCGTGGGGCGAAAGATCTCGCGCAGGGTCAGCCGGGGCATCATCCGTCCCTTTGTGCGAAAAGGCCGGGGCCAACCGACCCGGTGACCGGAACCAAAGATCCCAACCCCCGTGATCCCTGACCCGATTGCAGCAGCGGGAAGGGGTTCACCCGCGGCACGGCTGCATCCTTGGAAATGCCTTCTGGTAATGGCGCAGGCGCGCCGGCAACAGCCGTATCTGCCGTCAGGCCGGCATAGATCCTGTCGAACCGCGTTCGATACCGTGCAGCATATTCCGGGCTTCGTGAATGATAGGCTCCGGCGGCCATGCTCCAATCACGGGTTTCACGGTATAAATCCGCCAGAAAGCGTGCCGCATACAGGGCGTTCGGTCCCGGTTGAAACATTTCGTCCAGCGATCTGAAATTCTGGCCATGCCATCGGTAGTTCAGCTGAAAGCATCCAATATCGAAGCTGCGTGCACCGCGTTGAAACCCATTCCGCGCAAAGCTGCGTGCGCTTTCGGCATCATCAAACCATGCGCCTTTACCCTCCATATTCACGGTCCAGGGCCACGGGCGCAGGCCTTGGCGTCCCCCTCTGCCCGTTTCAGCCAGCGTTATCGCCCGCAAAACCCGCAGCGGCACACCTGTTGCCGCCGATGCCTTGCGCGCCGCCGATTCGCATAGCATTGCGGGGTCAGATGCGATCAGATGCCCGGGCCAAACGCAAAGCACACCGACCACAATCCGCCGCAAGCAAATGTGCCAAATCACATCAGCCGTATGATCAAATCTGCCACTGTATCTTTTCCAAGCCATTCTGGCTGAATCCCGCTATTCCTGACGATATCCTAGCGAACGAAGGCTTTAGAAAAGGTAAGCAAAACCCGGTATCTTCAGTTCTGCGCCGATGCGTCTGGCGCAATCTCCTTGCGAAGCGCCGACAGTATCCGATTCCGCATATGTTCGCTTTGCTGGATGAGGATATTTGCATCGGCAAGGCTTGGTGGCGGCGATGGTTCGGCCAGACTTTCATTCTTTCCCGTTAGGGCTTTGTCCGGCTGCGCTGTCGGCTTGACGGCAGCTTCGTCAACATGTTGCTTGCCAGAAAGACGCGCCGCCTCGCCAGGAAAGCCAAGACCTTGCAGCCGCTTTGAAAAGGCTGCACGCAGCCCGGCCTCAAGGCGGGACGGATCATCAAGATACCCGAACGCGCTAATCAGAAATGGCGCATCCGGGGCTTTTTCCGCCAGAACGTGCAAAAGTTCAGTCTCTATTTCACCGCGAATCTGATTATCGGCCTGCTTCAATACTAAGAATGCAGACTCATATTCTCCATTGGAAGCATGGGCCAACACCGCCGCACGTGCCAATTTTTGACCGAATTCCGTGTTTCGGTGCTCAAAGGCGACAGCGGCGATATGTTCGGCATCGGATGGCAAAACGGGTTGCCCCGATTCCAACCGGAAATTGATCAGCGCCAATAGAGCGGCGGCCGCGTTTTCGCTATCCTGCGATGCAACATCTCTCAACAACCCGCTGGCTTCTTCCTGTTGTCCGCCGGCACTCTGCAATCTTGCATGCATAAGCCTGAAACGGTCACCCGGATCACCACCTGCGCGCGAAATGGCATCGCGAATTGTAGTGGCTGTTTCCAGATCATTTCGTGCAATGAACTTCTCGGCCAAACCGGGGCCAAGATGGCGCCGCAAATGCAGCGGAAGTTCGGAAAACGCCGATAGAATGGCATTTTTGTTGATGTCAGTTTCCGAAGGCAGCATTGCCACATCTAGGGCCGACCACAGCGCAACCTTGCCATCGCACCCCGTTTGGCCCCTTAAAGGACCAAGACCGGTCAAATCGTCTCCATCCATGATATCTGCCACCCGCAAAAACAGGTTCGCATCAGACAGATCCATACCAAAGGCCCTGATCATTGCGCGTGCTTCGGCCCCAAATCCAAGATAAAGATAGCCCTTCACAAGGGTGCTCAGATTGGCCGGATCGACACGATCGAATTCCCCCAGCAGGTTTGATCGGCCCCTCGCGATTATATCAGCAGCAGACCGTTCAGAATGCGGCACCGCAAAATCGAAACGGTCATCGGACATGCAGATGTCAGCAGCGCCATCAGGGGCGGCAAGATCGGGACGATCCCGATCCATACTGGTAACGATTTCCAGCCCGAACATATGCCTGGATGAGTCGGGGATTTCAGGTGGCGGCTCTGCCTTATCCGCAGCGGGGTTCTCCTGTACCTTTGGCGGAGCGGGCGCCAGATCGACCGAAATAAGACCCTGCGCAGCCGCGCGCCCGAATTCACGCAGCAGCACCTTCCGCATTTCATTGATTTCTGACGAATCAGAGACTGAATCATCTATGGGCAAGGCGGCCGCTTGTATGATTGTCTCGTCGGCAGAATCGTCCATCGCGGTAAATTGACCGATCAATCTTATATGCGGCATTGCCGGTAAATCGGGTGACGCGGGCATCTGGAAAGAAGCGATTTCGCGATCCTCTTCTGGCGCGGGTTCCGGTCCATCGCGGATATCAACCACAAGCTTGGTCCCTGCATGAACGCTTGCGACGGCATGGCAGACACATCCCAGTGTCAGCACCACGCGCCGACCATCATTTTGCGCCTGTATATCCGTCAGCCTCTTGCGCGGGATAAATCTGAAAACCTGACTGAAATCAAATTGCTGACTGGCCCCTGAAATACGCAGTTCATAGCCACCATTCGCAGACACCAGCGCCCATTCCGGCAAGACAGGGAATTCGAAGACAAGCCGGGAGAAGCCGGGATGTTCGCCCGATCTTACATCTATCGGAGCTGCCTGCGCACAACTGACAAATCCCAATATCAACACGGCGGCAGCAATCCTAATCATGCCGCATCCCGTGTCTGTTTCAGCGCCTCTTCCAGATCAGCAAAGCCGGGCCGGTTATGGCTTGGTGTATTCTGACGACCGACCTCGATGCAGATATTGGCTGAATGATTGTAAAGGTTGGCGACCAGAACTTCACGGATAAGCTGATAGAAATGCGCGTCCTCCTCGATGACGGTTTTGACCTTCGCCGCAAATGGCCCAACCAGACCATAGGCAAGAAACACCCCCAGGAATGTGCCGACCAGCGCCCCGCCGATCAGTTTTCCAAGTATTTCAGGTGGTTGATCAATGGACCCCATTGTCTTGATAACGCCAAGAACGGCGGCCACGATGCCCAGGGCCGGCAGGCCATCTGCGACTGTCTGCAAGGCGTGGCTGGAATGAAGGGCATGGTGCAGATTCGCCTCCATCCGCTTTTCCAGAACTTCTTCTACCTGGTGAGGATCGTCATAATTCATCGAAGCCGAGCGCAACGTGTCGCAAATCAGCTCAACCGCCTCACGGTCGGCCCGGATTTTCGGGTATCGCCCGAAAATAGACGAATCCGCCGGTGCCTCTATATGCTCTTCCAGCCCCATCGGGTTCTGTCGGGCCAGCCGTATCAACTCGAACAACAGACAAAGCAGGTCGCGATAGTCGGTGGCCTTCCATTTCGGGCCTTTGAAAACCTTCCCGACCGCCCCGAGTGTATGTTTTATCTCGCTCACATTATTGCTGATGATGAAGGCACCGATGGCGGCACCGCCGATCATGGTGAACTCATAAGGCAGGGAATGCAGGATGATCCCCATCTTGCCGCCAGCCGCCATATAGCCACCAAATACCATGACGAATATCACGATGATCCCGACGATCCCGATCATGTATCCTGCTCCGCTATTGCCGCAACCCGGCCGAAAGATTGCCTGTTGGAAATTAACAAACCCTGACTATTCCTGCGGGGCATTGGCATTCCGGCCGGCCAAAATAACGCTTATCGAATAGGCTTTTTCAGGCGCCAGCCCCGCCATGAGGGCGGCCGCCGCATCCGGCCGCATTCGCCCGATGAAACCCGCCGCGAAATCGGGCGCCATCGTTTCGAACAGCACAGCCGCGTCCTTGGGCTTCATGTTTTCATAGACGGCTGTCAGACGCGCCACATCATCCTGCGCTGCGCTCTGAACTGTCGCTACAGTTGATCGCAGCGCGGTTTCGGCTCGTTCCAACTGCGCAATCTTGCGATCAATCTCGTCCTGCGCCTGCACGATCATCGCTTCGCGCTGCTGCAGCAGGGTTTCCGTTTGCGCCACATCCTGCTCTTTGCGCTGCAGCGCTTGCAGAAGATCCGAAATTCCATCCGGGCCCGCGCATTCTGCGGATTTCTCTTGCGATGCATGGCCCAGCATACTGACCTCCTTGGCCAGCGCGGGGCCTGCTTCACCCACAAGCCGCAATATTCCCGATGCCGCCAGCAACCCGGTAACGACGAAAAGCACGCCGCTTGCGACCCCTCGCGCATGTCGCGACTTGGTCATGATGTCACCTCGCGACTGCCGCGCAGCACCAGCGGTGGCAGCCTGTCGTCGTCATCTGAACCGTGCCCAGACCGAATGAATGAGATCTTTGTTCTGATCAGCGGTTCGGGCGGATCAGTCTCTGTTTTTACTGTAGGGTTGGCCTCCTGATCAGTCGCCGCCTTCTGCAATGCCGTCTTGCTCTGACCGATCTCATTCCCCATCGAAGCTGCCCTTGCCGCTGGCGCATTGTCGGCGATGGGCAGATCGTGAAGGGACGCCACCAGAAGTTCCAGCCTTTGCGCAACGCCTTCGGCCCGGTCGGTCAGGCTGACCAGCGTGCTGGAAGACGATTTCGCCGACACGCGCGCACCGTCCAGGGCGCGCGTCATGTCATCGACCTGCGCAGACAAAACCGCAATCGCCCCGCCAACGCCTTTTTCCAGGTCGGTAAAGCGGCGCAAACGCCGCGACAGAACCATGCAGTAAAACGCAGCCCCAAGTGCGCCAGCAACCAACAGGATATCTGAAATCACTGCCATTTCATTCCCTAGTTCAGTACGAATTCCGTAATCAACAGATCGCGCACCAGCCCCTCGCCGGTCACGATCTGCACGCGACGCAACATTTGCGCCCGAAGCCGGACAAGGGCCGTAGGATCCTCCAGATCGGCGCTGTCAACCGCGCGCAGATAGCTGTTGAGAACATCCAGAACCCTGGGCATCATTGATGTCGCAAGCTCGGCCTTGCTGGCATCTACCTCAAGCTGACCCGAGAATTTCAGATAGCGATTCGCGCTCTTGCGCCCCAGCGAAATCACCAGCGGATCAATCGGAACAAACGCAAAATCGAAAACAGGTTTCTGATCATTCCCATGGCTGCTTCCTGCGGCAGGCTCTGCCCCATGCCCGCCGGATAACATACCGGAATACATCAAGAAAAACCCGACCCCACCCAAAACAACCGCCAGGATCAATCCAATCAGAATTCCGCGTTTCGCGCTGGACTTGGCCGGAGGGGCATCGGCGGCTTCGGATGTGGCCATGTTCATGTTCCATTCTCTTCCAATCATCCAGCTATAAACCCGGCAGAACTAACCGATTGTTAAGATCGCCGTGAAAACGATGCCTTTGCAAACGGGCAAAAGCCCCTGTCGGAGAATCCATTGTGCAACCGCTTTTCGCAGTCTGGTCCGCGCTCGACCCTCGCCGAAGAATGGCGGTGGGCGCCGCTACGCTGATCACCTTTGTGGTGATTCTGTTGCTGTCCCGCATGGCGACAACACCACAAATGGCCCTGCTTTATTCGGGGTTGGAAAGCGGCGCGGCAGGTGAGGTTATCGCCGCCCTCGAACAGCAGGCCGTCCAGTATGAGGTGCGTGGCTCCTCGATTTTTGTAGAGACGACCCGGCGCGACGAGTTGCGCCTGACCCTCGCGGGGCAGGGGCTGCCTGCAACAGGCGGCGCCGGATATGAATTGCTCGACTCATTATCCGGCTTTGGAACCACATCGCAGATGTTCGACGCGGCCTATTGGCGCGCCAAAGAGGGCGAGTTGGCCCGCACGATTGTCTCGAATCCGGCCATAAAGTCCGCCCGCGTTCATATCGCGACCGCATCCAACCCCGGATTCGGCCGCAACCGTTCAGCGACCGCATCCGTCACGCTTGTCATGCGGGGAGCAACGCTTTCGGCTGCGCAGGCCAGGGCGCTTCAATATATGGTCGCCTCGTCCGTCGCCAATTTGTCGCCTGCGGATGTCTCTATCATTGATGGAACAAACGGCCTGCTCGTTTCGGGCAATACCGATGCACCTGCCGGTGACGCAAAAAACAGGGCCGATAATCTGCGCCAGAATGTCGAACGGCTGCTGGCAGCGCGCATGGGCCCGAACCGGGCCGTGGTCGAGGTCAGCCTTGAAACGGTGACTGACCGTGAATCAGTCACTGAACGGCGCTTTGACCCCGACAGCCGCGTCGCTATTTCAACCGATTCCGAAGAACGCAGCAATTCGTCTCGCGATCAGGACGGTGCCGCCGTCACAGTTGCCAGCAACCTTCCGCAAGGCGACGGGGGCGCAGACAGAAATTCCTCCAGCTCCAGCTCGGAAACCCGCGAACGTGTCAATTTCGAGGTTTCCGAAACCCGTCGCGAAATCCTGCGTATTCCCGGCGCTATAAAACGGCTCAGCGTGGCGGTTCTGGTTGACGGGGTGCGCATACCCGACGCAAGCGGCACTCCGGTCTGGCAGCCATTGCCAGACCCGGAACTGTCAGCTTTGCGGGAACTGGTCGCCTCGGCTGTCGGCTTCGATCAGACGCGTGGCGACGTCATAACCCTGAAATCCATGCCGTTTGAACCGGTTGCGGAATCTGGCACGCAGGTTTCCCAGTCAATGCTCTCGTCGCTTCCTCTGGATATCATGTCATTGATCCAACTGGCTGTCCTGGCCGCAGTCGTCCTTGTTTTGGGCCTTTTCGTGGTTCGACCCGTCTTGATGACACGCAGCAAGCCGGCGAGGATAGCACTGGCAGCGCCCGCCGGTGCGACCTCGGCGAAAGATGCGACCCAGGCCAGCCTGTCGGGCGAAATCAATGACGGCTACCTTCCAGCAGAGGCCATCAACGGCTCCGGCGCGGCAATCGACAGCACAAGGCAGGCACGCGCCGCAGCCCTGCCCCCGCCGTCCGCCGACCCCGTCGAGCGGCTTCGGCAGATGATCGAAAACAGACGTGAAGAAACTGTAGAAATTCTGCGAAACTGGATGGAAGAAGAGGAGCGCGCCTGATGCCGCCCCTGATCTATGAGGATTTCTCTAGGCACACGCCTGCCAAGCCTCTGCAGGCCGGACCTGTATCAGACCAGGAAGACCGCCTTGCTGCCTATGAGGAAGGGTATCGCGCCGGCTGGGATGACGCCGCCGCCGCAGAGGCCAAGATCCAGACTCGTATTGATGCCGATTTTGCCCAAACCCTGCAGGAGCTGTCCTTCACCTATCACGAAGCCCGCAGCCATATTCTGAACGGTCTCGCCCCGATTCTGACGCTCATGGTCGAAAAGGTTCTGCCAAATCTTGCAGGACATGGCTTTGCCGCAACAATTGCCGATATCGTTCACAAAGCTGCGGGCATGGCGGCGGATCAACCCGTTGAACTCGTGATAAGCCCGTCGAACCGAGCCGCGCTTGATAAGCTTTTGCATAACAAGGCAGCGCCCCCCATCAAGATTGTCGAAGAGGTCACCCTTGGCCCCGGTCAGGTCTATCTGCGGCAGGGCGCCCAGGAACAGATCGTCGATTTTGACGCCCTGGTGGCGGGCATCCAGAACGTGGTTGACGATTTTCTGAATACGGACACATCGAACGAAAGGGCATTCAGGCATGGCTGACGGTTCCGAACGAACACCTGCGATTGGCGGATCTCAAAATTTTCTATCCGGGATTCGCCTGGATATCTGCGTTTCGCTGGGCAAGGCCAGACCAGCCATCCATGATCTGCTCGACATGGAGCAAGGCACCATATTGCCGCTTGATCGAAACATCGACGACCCGGTGGAACTCTATATCGGCGACAAATTGATCGCCCGTGGCGAATTGCAGGAGCTTGAAACCGGCGCTCCCGGTCAGATTGCAGTGCGGCTCACCGAAATCATTGACCTTAAGGACTGTCTCTGATCATGCCAAAACTGGCTTTTTCATCATTTATTCTAGGGGCCATGTTTGTGGCCGCGCCAGCCTTTGCACAAGAGGTCACACTTTCCTTGGGGGACACTGGCTCGCTCACGGCGCGCAGCATCCAGATCATCGCGCTATTGACGGTCCTCAGCCTTGTGCCGGGCCTGGCCATCATGGTGACCTGCTTTCCGTTCATCGTGACGGTGCTGTCGATCCTGCGACAGGCCATTGGCCTGCAACAGTCGCCCCCGAACATGCTGATCGTCAGCCTGGCGCTGTTCTTGACCTATTTCGTCATGGAGCCGGTCTTTACGCGCGCCTGGACCGACGGCGTTTCGCCCCTGATCGAAAATCAAATCTCTCCCAAACAGGCTTTCAGCCTGACGATCGAGCCCTTTCGCGGCTTCATGGCAGCGCGCATCGACCCTGATACATTTGCGGCCCTGTCGGATCTGCGTCCCGATGCTGCGGCAAACAGCCCCGCCGATGCGCCACTTTCAATCATGATTCCCGGCTTTTTGCTCAGCGAAATAACCCGCGCCTTTGAAATCGGCTTTCTGATCTACCTGCCGTTTCTGATCATTGATCTTGTCGTCTCGGCCGTGCTGATGTCGATGGGTATGATGATGGTGCCGCCAGCAGTGGTTTCCATGCCGTTCAAGTTGGCATTCTTTGTGGTGGTAAACGGCTGGACCGTAATTTCTGGCGCGTTGGTGCGCGGTTATCTCTGATTGAACGACAATCGCCGATAAGTGCCAGAACCGTCGCGTAAAAACTGGGGTTGAGTTGACTTGGCAGGCGCAATCCCGCATCGATTGCTGCATGTGCAGTATTCCGGAGACGGGTAGATGAAGATTGCAATGATCGGGACCGGATATGTCGGTCTGGTGTCAGGCGTTTGTTTTTCTGATTTTGGGCATCAGGTCATATGTGTTGACAAGGATCCACGCAAGATTGCCATGCTCGAAAGCGGCAAGGTTCCCATATATGAGCCCGGGCTTGATGAGCTTCTGGAAAAAAATGTCGCGGCCGGCCGCCTTTCATTCACGGGCGATCTTGCCAAGGCCGTCGACGGCGCCGATGCCGTATTCATTGCCGTCGGCACGCCCACACGGCGCGGAGATGGCCACGCCGACTTGACATATGTCATCGCGGCCGCCAGGGAAATCGCCAATGCGCTGACCGGCTATGCCGTCATCGTCACAAAATCGACCGTGCCCGTCGGCACCAACCGGATGGTTGACAAGACCATCCGTGAAACAAATCCGGGTGCTGATTTTGATGTCGCCTCGAACCCCGAATTCCTGCGAGAGGGCGCGGCTATAGACGATTTCATGCGGCCCGACCGTGTGGTGGTTGGCGTTCAAACCGAACGCGCCAAGCATGTCATGGGTGACATCTATCGCCCGCTTTTCCTGCGTGATTTTCCGGTGGTCTATACCGATCTGGAAAGTGCCGAGATGATAAAATATGCCGCCAATGCATTTCTGGCCACCAAGATTACCTTCATCAACGAAATTGCCCTGCTATGCGAACGCACCGGCGCCGATATCAAGGCGGTCTCCAAGGGCATGGGGCTGGACGGCAGGATCGGCAACAAGTTTCTGCATGCCGGACCAGGCTATGGCGGTTCGTGCTTCCCCAAGGATACCTCGGCCCTTGCGCGCATCGGACAAGATAACGCCGTGCCGATGCAAATCACCGAAACCGTCATCAAGGTAAACGAAGAGATCAAGCGACGCATGGTAACCAAATTGCACGATCTTGCCGATGGCAGCTTCGTCAACAAGACGGTTGCCGTTCTGGGCGTGACGTTCAAGCCGAATACCGATGACATGCGGGATGCTGCCTCGTTGACCATCGTTCCGGCCCTGATTGGCGCGGGCGCAAAGGTTAACGTGGTTGATCCCCAGGGCCAACGCGAGGGCGAAGCACTGCTTCCGGGTGTGACCTGGATGGAAGATGTCTATACCGCCGCCAAGGATGCTGACCTGGTGGTGCTTTTGACAGAGTGGAATGAATTCCGCGCGCTCGATCTGCAGCGCATCGCCAAATCAATGCGCGCAGCGCGTCTTGCGGATCTGCGCAATATCTATTCCGCACCCGATGCCAAACGGGCCGGATTCGAAGCCTATGCCGCGATCGGACGCATAGGTTTTGGACCTGAAAACTAAAGCTCTCGCATGAATTTTCGACCCTAACGAACTACAAATTCGGCATGCAAGGCGCCTGCCGCCTTGATGCTTTTGAGAATGTCAATCATGTCGCGCGGCGATACGCCCAGCGCATTCAGACCTGCGATCACTTCGGAAAGCGAAGTCCCTTCGGCGATCTCGGCAAGGCCCGGGCCACTTTCCTCTTCGATCGATGCTGAACTGCGCGGAACAACGATGGTCTGACCGGCGGCGAATGGATTGGGCTGCACAACCAACGGTTCTTCGCGAATCCGAAGTGTCAGGTTTCCCTGCGAGACGGCAACACGCGATATTCGCACATCGTCACCCATGACGATTGTGCCTGACCGCTGATCGACCACAACACGGGCGCGCTGCTGTGGCTCGATCGAAATATTTTCCAGCTGGCCGATCGCATGCGCGGGGGATCGTGCCCTGGTGGCCCCGACATCAATTTCGACAGTTCCGGCATCCAGCATCCGCGCGACATTCTTGCCGAATTCGTGGTTAACAGCCTGTTCGATCCGTCCCGCTGTCGTGAAATCGGGCGTGCGCAAGGCCAGGCGCAATGTCCGCAGCGAGGAAAAATCGAAATCAAGCTCTCGTTCAATCCGCGCACCGGCCGGAATTGTGCCGGATGTCGGCACCCCCTGAACCACACTGGCACCGTCAGCATTCGCCGAGGCGCCCCCGGCAATGACAGCGCCCTGCGAAACGGCATAAATCTGGCCATCCGCCGCGGTCAGCGGTGTCATGATCAGTGTTCCGCCCAACAGGCTTTTGGCATCGCCAATCGCTGATACCGTAACGTCGATATGGCTGCCCGCGCGGGAAAAAGGTGGCAATTCCGCCGTCACGAAAACGGCCGCCACGTTCTTTGGCCGAAACTGCTCGCCGGTCACGTTGACGCCAAGCCGTTCCAGCAGGTTCGACATGATATCTTCAGTATATGGCGTGTTGCGTATCCCGTCGCCGGTTCCGTTCAAACCGACGACAAGCCCGTAACCGACCAGATCATTCCCGCGCACGCCATCGAATTCGACAAGATCCTTGATCCGCACGGGCGCAGCAAACCCGCAGGATGTGCCGAGCATTAGCATGATCACGGCCGCAAACATTTTCATGACAGGAAATCCGCAAGATTGAAGCGCGACAGCCGCGCGGTGACAGTATAAAGCGCCTCTAGCTGTCCTTGGACCGCTTCGAGCGCGGTTGCCGTGTCATAGGGATCGGCGCCAATCAGATCATTCCGGGCAAGCTCTAACATTGTCGAATTTGCTGCATTTTGCGCCTGAATAGTCTCGATTCTGTTCTGATCGGCCCCAATTTTGGCCCCCAGCGCGACCAATTGCGCCTGGGCAGAAACCAGATGCCCGCCGGCCTTGGACGCAAGAGCGGCTTGTTCTGTTGAATTGCCTGCCATTACCGTGCTGTCAGCCAGCAATGCAGCAGACGCGAACCCGGCCAGCATATTGCGCACGGCCGGATCCATGGCAGACACATCGAATGACATGCTTTGCCCCTCCGCCACGCGAATGGGCCCGGATGACCCTGTCGCGCCAAGAAAACCGACGGCTTCAAACCCTGCGCCGGGAGTGTCAAACCATGTGGCCACGGCGTTGAACACATCATCCGCCGTGGTCAACCCGGAAATCGCCGACTGCAGCGCCGTCAAGATTGTGCCAGCATCGGCAACGGCGGGCCCATCTGTCGCAGCGCCTGCAAAAACCGATCGCCCGGCGATGCTTGTATTGAGCGCGGACAGCGCCTGTTCGAATTGGCCGCGGGCCTCGACCCCGGCCGTAGTCAGATTCGCCGGGTTGGGCGCCGAGCCAACCAGCAGCAACGTCGGTGCCAGCATCGCCGCCGAATCGCCAATTCTTTGGGTGCCTGCCTGCAAGGCCTGCGATAGCTGTGCCGCCAATGCGCCCGATACCTGATAGCTTTCCAGCGCCCTCAGAGACCGTTCTATCGACGAAAGAACGGTGAAATTCCCCGATAGATGCCGCCCCTGATCCGCGACCCGGCCACTGGTCAGTTCCTGCGCCAGTGACCCAAGCTGGGTTTTCAACCCCAGAGTCTGGCGACGCAACTGAAAGCTTTGCGCCAGATCGCCCAGCATGATCTGTGTCATCGCTATATCCTCAACAAGGATTGAATCATTTCATCAATGGTCGAAACCACCCGCGCATTGGCGGAATAAGCCTGCTCCACCAGCAACAGCGTCTGAAGTTCCTTATCGGTATCGACACCACCCGCCAGTTCGGTGCTTTTCAGCGATGCGACCTGCGCCTGCGAAAAAACCTGCTGGGACTCGGCGCGTTGTCGGCCCAGCCCGATGGCCGAAAGCACTTCAGCCGCCTGACCCGCCACGCTGCGCGCTGATCCCGCGAAATTTCCTGTGGCCGCAATACGGTTTTCGTTCAATACCGTCGAAAAGACATTGAGCAGCGTGGCATCGCCGGTCAGGCCCGGCGCCGTCGCCCCAAGGCCCGCGCGCAAGCGCCACAGCTGCCCGCCTGCGGCAGGGTCGACCACAGCATTTACGGCCAGCCGCCCGGCCAGCCCGACTTCATTCGCGGGGGCAAATACCATGCCCGCATCCGTAAACAGGCCCGGCGCATCTACAGGCAATGTGGTATCAAGCCCCGAGCTTTGAAAGCGCGACACCAGATCGCGCGCCAAGGCATCTATCTGGCTTTGCGCCTGTGGGGCCAGAACGTCGCGCTGCGCGAACAGCCCGGCCAGCCGACCACCAGAAATCGGGCCGTTCGCACCTGATATGTTCAACGTCTGGCCGTTCAGGGTCAGGCCTGACAGGCCCCCGGAGGAAAGCGACATTTCAGGCACAATCACACCTGATTTCGCAAAGCCGAAGCGGGCAGCCGTGCCGTCAAGCAAACTGGCGCCACCGGTAGAATAGATCGCGATCTCGCCATGATCGCGGTTCAGAACCCGCAGCGGAATGATGGGCGCAATTTCATCCACCAGCACCTGACGCTGATCCATCAACCCGGCCGCATCATGGCCCGCGCCCTGCTGCAGCCGAATCTGATGGTTCAACCCGGCGATCTTGGCCAGGTTATTGTTCAGCAGATCCACATTCAGCGCGATCTGGTCATCGGCCAGCATGCGTTGCGCCTGAATCCCATCCGATATCGCGTTGAATTTGCCTGCAACCGCTGTCGCGCCGTTCAACACTGCCGTCAGCATCACATCGGAATCCGGGCGACTGGTGGCCTGAATTAACGCAGCATCGAAACCGGCCAGCGCCCCATTCAGCGAATTGGGATCCCCCGGCAAGCCGATTGTGGTTTCCATGCGCGCGTAAAATGCGGCACCGATATCATCATGCCCGGCCTGCGCATCGGCTAGCCAGCGGTCAGACAGGATCACCTGATCGACATCGCGGCGTATGCCGTCGATACGCACACCCGCGCCGGTTCCGCCGACGGATTGCGACGACAGGATAACGCTGCGCCGGCCATAGCCTTCGGTCAGAGCATTGGCCACATTGGCCGAGACGACCTCGGCCGAGCGTGCGGCAGCCGTCAATCCGGACAGGGCATTTGACAGGGCGCCGGTAATGCTCACGTTTGGGGCTTTCGGTTAGGGTCAGCGTTTGATGTTGGTGGTTTCCTGCAGCATCTCATCCACGGTCTGGATGATCTTGGCGTTAGAGGAATAGGCGCGCTGGGTCTGAATCAGCTGGGTCAGCTCGGCCGCGACATCGGTTGCGGATTCTTCGCGCGCATATCCCACGACTTCACCCGTGGGGCCATCGCCGGCATTCCACAAAAAGAACGGCCCGCTGTCGGCAGACACCTGATAGGCTTGGTTGTTCAGTGAAATCAGGCCATTGGGATTGGGCACATCGACCAGCGGGATCTGATAGATCGTTCTGGTGAATCCGATATCATAGATCGCATGCACGAACCCGTTCGCGTCGACCTCGACCGAGGTGAGATTGCCGACCGGAGAACCGTTCTTGGAAATAGAGGTCGGCGCAAAGCTGTTCGACAACTGCGTCAGCCCGCCCGGATCGCCCAGCCCACCGATGGTCAGCTCCAGCGGGCCGCCTGCAACGTTAACGGTCAACGCGCCGGTAGTGCCGTCATATGCCCCGCCCGACACGGTGGTGACGGCGGCAAGCGTGCCGCCATTGGCCCGGCTGCTGTCGAATGTCAGGTCGTATTCACCAACGACCGCCCCCCCCGATGCAGTGTCAGTGATCAGCATCGTCCACTGGTTTGATTGGCCACTGGCCGGGACGACAGGCGTAAAGCTGACCGTCAAGGTTTCGGATGTACCCAGGTTGCCGAAATATTCGACCGACAGCGTTTGCGGTGTCCCGGCAGAACCCATGGCGGTTTCGGTCGCCGGCAGATTGACCCCCAGTTCCATACTGGTGGTCGGATCACCTGCGAAACCGTTGATACCAATCTGAATCGGTTCCAGCCCTGCTGCGGTATCACGTGGAAAAGTAGATACTGTTCCATCTGGATTCGCCGGCCATCCCATCAGAACCATCCCCGCATCCGTGCGCAGGATGCCTTCGTCATCGGGCCGGAACGAACCGGTGGTCATCAGCATCAATGGATAGTCGCCACCCTGACCCAAAGCCACGGCCTCGGTCACCGGCACCATGCCGCGGCCGCTGACAGCAATGTCGGTGGAATTGCCGGTGGTGATCAGCGGCCCGCGTTCATCTATCAAACGATGTGTGGTCGTTCGCACCCCGCCGGCAGAAAATGAATTCGCGCCGTTGATGACCAGTGAATGAAATTCTGCGTCTGACCGCTTATAGCCATAGGTCGACGAGTTCGCGATATTGTCGGCAATCGTCGCCAGACGTGTCGCATTCGCGTTCAGACCGGCCACACCGGCATTGAGCGAGGAGGAAATCGTCATTGAAAGCGCCTTTCTGCTGCTTCGACTCCTTGTCGCGATCAGCCTAGGCACCGGTCCATTAACAGCGCGCTAACAGATAAAATTTCATCTATTTCCCGCCCCCGTCAGAGCGCAGCAATATCAGTTGCACGCGGTTGTTTCGTTGCGCCATAGGATCGGCCACCACCGGATTACGCGCCGCATGCCCGGTCACCCGCACAACGCGTCCTTCCGCCAACCCGGCCCGTTCGACCATCATGCGTATTGAATCGGCCCGCCGCATGGACAATTCCCAGCTGTCATCACGATCAACCACCACAGGCTGCGCGCGAATATACCCTTCAATGGC